>QEUZ01000024.1 GCA_003577355.1 Chloroflexota bacterium
CCGCCGCCGCCGCCGCGCGCGGTCGCCGCACCAGTAGAAGTCGAAGCCGAGGGGGAGGTTGTCGCCCCCGAGGCTGCAGCCGAGCAGGAAGGCACGCTCACCGCTGAGGCAAGCGCCAATGCGGACGACGCACCAGCAGCCGAGACGAATGAAGCCGTAACCAGCGACATCAGCGACGCCGCGACTGATCAGGAGTCCACTGAAGCGCAGCCGGACGACGACGGCGAAGCCTAGCTCCGGAGCCAGCCGACGCGCCTGGAGGGCATCGGCCAGTGCACCGGACGGAAAGGTCACACCAATGGAGTGGTACAACGGACCGCAGAACCTGATCCCAATGGTGGTCGAAAGCACCAACCGTGGGGAACGCGCCTACGATATCTATTCCCGCCTGTTGCGGGACCGCATCATCATGCTTGGCACGCCGATTGACGACCAGATCGCCAACCTGATCTGCGCCCAGCTGCTGTTTCTCGACCACGAGAACCCGGAACAGGACATCCGCCTCTACATCGACAGCCCGGGCGGGAGCGTCTACCACGGCCTGTTCATCTACGACACGATGCAGGCGCTGCGTTGCGATGTCGCGACCTACGCCTGTGGGTTGACTGCCAGCATGGGCGCGGTGTTGCTGGCTGCCGGCGCCCACGGCAAGCGCTTCGCGTTGCCCAACTCGCGCATCCTGATCCATCAGGGTTCGGCCGGCTTCCGCGGCAACGTGCCAGACATCGAGATCGTTGCCCGCGAAACCCTGTTGCTGACCAACCGGCTGACTGAGATCATGGCGCTGCATACCGGCCAGCCGCAGGATGTCATCAAGCGCGATACGGAGCGCGACAAGTACATGTCGGCCGAGGAGGCTAAGGAGTATGGCCTCGTCGACCACGTGCTGGACTCACCGCGCCTGGTCAAGCTGCGCGAACTGCGCGGGTTGAGCGCGAACGGCGCGAAGGCTGCGGACTAGTGCGGGGTAACCCGCGTTGCAGCAGGCAGGTGGCTGAGGGAGTCGGGGAAGGCGCGACATGAGTAGCTCGCGGGGTGGACGGGTCCATTATCGCTGTTCGTTCTGTGGTAAGGGCCAGGAGGAAGTCCGCAGGCTGATTGCCGGCCCCGGGGCCGTCTACATCTGCGACGAATGCGTCCAGCTCTGCCGCGAGATCATCGAGGAGGAGGAACAGCCGGCCGCGCGGCCGGAGCAGTCCTTCGCGCGCGTCCCGCCCCCGAAGAAGCTCTACGAGATCCTGAGCCAGTACGTCATCGGCCAGGAACGCGCCAAGAAGATCCTGTCGGTCGCCGTTTACAACCACTACAAGCGCATCACGGCCGGCATCGAAGATGATGAAGTCGAGCTGCACAAGTCAAACATCCTGCTGGTCGGCCCAACCGGCTGCGGCAAAACGCTGCTGGCCCAGACGCTGGCCAAGATCCTTGACGTACCATTCTCCATCGCCGATGCCACCGCTCTGACCGAGGCAGGCTACGTCGGCGAGGACGTCGAGAATATCCTGTTGCGGCTCATCCAGAACGCTGGCGATGTCCAGCGTGCCCAAACCGGCATCATCTATATCGACGAAATCGACAAAATCGCCCGCAAGTCGGACAACCCATCAATCACCCGCGATGTCTCCGGCGAAGGTGTCCAGCAGGCGTTGCTCAAGATCATCGAGGGCACTGTCGCAAATGTGCCACCACAGAGTGGGCGCAAACACCCACACCAGGAGTACATCCAGATCGACACCAAGAACATCCTCTTCATCTGTGGCGGTGCGTTCGAAGGGTTGCCGGAGATCATCGGCAAGCGCGTCGGTAAGGGGTCGGCTATCGGGTTCGGCGGGCAGGATGCAGAGGCTGAGAAGGTCGACGAATCCAACCTGCTTGCCCAAGTCAACCACGACGACCTGCTGAAGTATGGGCTGATACCCGAATTCGTCGGGCGCCTGCCGGTGGTCGTTGCGCTGGAATCGCTGACCCACGACGACCTGATGCGTATCCTGGTCGAGCCGAAGAACGCCGTCGTGCGCCAGTACCAGAAGTTCTTCAAGCTCGATGATGTCGAACTCGTCTTCACCCAGGACGCGCTGGAAGCTGCCGCGCGGCAGGCCGAGCAGCGCCGCACCGGCGCACGCGGCCTGCGCACGACAATCGAAGAAGTGCTGCTGGACGTGATGTACGAGATCCCGTCGCTCGATGGCGTGCGTAAGTGCATCGTCAATGCCGATGTCATCAACCGGCGAACCCGCCCGCTGCTGATGACCGTCGGCGAGCGGACGATCGAGTACGAGAAGTCCGCCTAACCGGCCGTCAACTGCCTCAGCAAGTTGTGCCAGGGCGAGCTCGCCCTGGCTGTTTGCCCGCGCCATCCAGGGCAAAGCCGCTTGCTGTTCCTCAGAGTCGGCGCTGAGTTGGTCGTTTCAGACCAACTGCGGGAGATGCACGCTGCCGTGCGCACCACCCGCTAGCGCGAAATCGTCTGGCGCTTCGGGCTGTAGGCGGTCTCGTCGATCCACGGCTTGCCCTCGGCGAAGCGTGTCGAGCGGAACGGGCTGAGGTCCAGCAGTTGCGGCTCGCCGAGGACAACCCATTCCGCCAGGCACTTGCCGATAGCCGGTGCAGTTTTGAATGATGTGCCGGAGTCTCCCAGCATCACAAACAAGCCCGGCACGCTCGGCACCTGGTCGATGATTGGCCGGCCATCCGGACTCATCATGTAGACGCCAGACCAACCGCCGCGCATCGTCGCATCGCCAAAGGCGGGGAAGCGCCGTGCCAGCGCTGCCCTGGCGACATCGACGAAGCTCCCGTCGACCCCCTGGTTGTAGTTGTCCGGGTCGTAATCGCCTATTGGCTGTTCAACGCCAATCAGCGTGGCCTGCGACCCTTCCGGCCGCAACCAGGAGTGGTTGATGTTGTCGATGATGACATGGTGCCGGCGTTCCCAGCCCGGCGGCCAGCGGAATATGGCGACCATCGAACGCTGCGGGTACAGCCCGTAGTCCAGGCCGAGCGGCTCCAGCAATTGCCGCGCGTAGGCCCCCGGCGCGAGGACGACGTTCTCGGTCGCGATGCGGCCCCGCTCCGTCTCAACGGCGACGACTCGTCCGCCGTCACGCACAATCGCGGTCGCGGCGCAGTGCGTCCAGATCTGCACCCCCAGCGCTTCCGCAGCGCGGGCGAACGCGTAGGCTGTCGCGTTCGGGTCGGCATAGCCGGAATCTGGCTCGAACGCTGCCGCGCCGATATCGTCTATCGCAATACCAGGCTGCAGTTCCTGCAGCTCGTCCAGCGGCACCATGCGGGTGTTGATCCCCAGCGCCTGCTGCGCTGCCACATTCGCCGCCAGTGCATCACCATAGCCGGGGCCGACGACCTGGATGAAGCCCAGGCCATCAAATCCGGCATCGTAGCCGACAATCTCCTTGAAGCGCTGGAAGACTTTCAGGCTTTCGAACGCGAGCTGCGACTCAGGCACGTTGGTGTAATGGGTGCGCACCAGTGCACCCGACTTGCCGGTTGCACCGGCCGCAAGTTGCCCGCGCTCCACCAGGATGACGTTGGTAACACCAAGCGTCGCCAGGTGAAACGCCGCGCTCGTGCCATTCACGCCACCACCGATGACGACGACATCCGCTGTCGTGCTCATCTCAGCTCCTCAACAATCCGGTTAGCCAACCCCGGCAATGCGGGCTTCGGCATAGTTCAGTTCATCGTGCCAGGGCTTGCCTTCAGCAAACCTGGTCGACCGCCACGGGTAGAGGTCAACGGTACGCGCAGCCCCTTCGAGGATCCACTCCGCGAGGCACTTGCCGATGGCCGGAGCCGTCTTAAACGACGAGTCGGAATCGCCGAGCATCAGGTACAACCCCGCCACGCTCGGCGGCTGGTCGATAATCGCCCGCTCGTCCGGCGACATCATGCACAGGCCAGCCCAGCCCCCGCGCATGACGGCACTGTCCATCGTCGGCAGGCGCGCAGCAAGCTGGCGACGCGCCCGCTCCACGAAGCCCTGGTCCACCCCCTCACGGTGCTCTTCCGGCGGGGTGGTGGTGAAAGTCGTCTCCAGCCCACAGATCGTGCCGCCATCTCCCGAGGGCCGGAACCAAATGTAGTTTGCCGGGTCGATGCACACCGCATGTCCCGCAAAACCCGGCGGCCACCGGAAGACGACCGCCTGCACCCGGTGAGTCTGCAAGCCGTAGTCCAGCCCCAGCGGCCCGATGAGTCGGTTCGCGTAGGCGCCCGGACACAGCACAACGCTCTGACAGGTAATGACGCCAGCGGCAGTTTCCACCCCAACGACCCGCTCGCGCTCGACCAGAACCCGCAGCACCTCGGTGTTCAGGCGCACGCGCACGCCCAACCGCTGGGCCGCCGCTGCGAAACCCCAGGTGGTCGCCAACGGGTCGGCGTAGCCGGAGCTCGCCTCCCAGGCAGCAGCGGGCACGTCATCGACGCGCATCTCCGGCTGGAGCTCGCGCAACTCATCTGGCCCAACCAAGCGCGTGTCGATCCCGATGAGCTGTTGCTGCTGAACATGGATCGCCATGCGGTCGGCCATCCCGGTGGGGGCAATCTGCACGTAGCCGACCGGCCGGAAGCCGCAGTCCCCTCCGACAATCTCACCCCAGTTTTGGAAGATCTTCAGGCTTTCGAAAGCCAGCTTCGCCTCGTGGACGTTGGTGTAATGCATCCGCACCTGCGCGGCCGACTTGCCGCTGGCGCCGCCTGCCAGCTGGCCACGTTCGAGCAACAGCACATTGCGCGCCCCCAGCGACGCCAAGTGGAACGCGGTGCTTGTCCCCGTCACGCCACCGCCGACGATGACGATATCTGCGGTCGTCATGCTGTTGTCACCTCGGTCTTCCTGCCACACAGCACCACGCGCGTCCGAACCGTTCACAATACGCCATGACCAGAACCGCCAGATCCGCCAGGATCAGGATCCGAGCCGACGGCGCATGCCGCTCAATAGCATGACCGTGCCGCGCACGCGTGACGAGCTACCGCACTGCACTGCATGTCGAACGTCGTTTCAGTCCAGCGCGCGCAACTCTGCCAATCTCAGCCCGATTGGTCAGGTTGCTTTCAAACCCCAGTTCGTCAACCGCCGACATCTATCACCTGCTCACTGCCAATTCAGGAGCTGTCGTCTGCTGATCGCCGAACAATGTCCAGATCGTCGCAGCGTACTTGACGCCAGCGATGTAGTGGCTCAGGGTAATGAACTCGTTGGCCGCGTGGCCACGCCAGTCCGGCGGGCCGATGGCGCTGCCGGCCCCCGGCACGCCAAGCTTGGTCGCGAACCAGACTCCCTGCCGGCCGGAGGCGTCGCTGGTGGGTGCAATCCGTGGCTCGCGCTGGTAGACGATGCGCGCGGCGTCGGCGACCAGGCGCGCGAACGGGGTGTCCGGCGACGTGCGCGATGGTTCGACGCCACTTTCACTGAACACTTCGATATCGCCAAACCCGTTACGCACCAGATGCGTCTTCACTTTCTCCACGATGTCCTGCGGGCGCTGGTCGGCGACCAGGCGGAAGTCGAGGTTGACCTCCGCAACGGCCGGCAGCAGCGTCTTTCGTCCGAGCCCGACGTAGCCTGCAGCAATCCCGGATATGTTGCAGGTGGGTGCGTAGAGCAACTGCTGCAAGGCGTCGACCCCGGTCACGCCGCCAAGGAACCGATCGACCCCGAGGTCGCGCAACTGCGCCGCGTCGTCCCAACCGGCCTGTTCCAGCAAGCGCCGTTCCGCTTCAGTCGGCGGTCTGACGTGGTCGTAGAAGCCGTCAATGGTGATCGTGCCATCGCGCGACTTCATCGAAGCGAGCGCCCAGACGAGCTTCCAGGCTGGGTTCGGCACCAACCGCGCACGCGCTGAGTGCAGGTCCTTCTTCGCGCCATGCGCGCGCAATGTCACCGACACCAGTCCACTGCTACCCAGCGTAATCCGCGGCACATCGCCAGCATCGAACCCGCCATCGAACGACAGCACGGCGTCAGCAGCCAGCAGCGCCCGGTGGCGCTCGAAGAAGGCGGGCAGGCTGGGGCTCCCGCTCTCTTCCTCACCGTCGAAGATGAACTTCACGTTGATCGGCAAGCCGCAGGTGGCACGCAACGCTTCTACCGCTTTCAAGTGCACCATCAGGTTGCCCTTGGCATCGGTCGTGCCGCGGCCGATTATCCGGTCGCCAACAATGCGCGCCTCGAACGGTGGCGCTTCCCAAGCTGCTTCCGGGTCAGCGGGCTGGACATCGTAATGGGTGTAGATCAACAGGGTTGGCGCATTCGGCCGGTCGGCGAGAATACTGCCGTAGACGACGGGCAGCCCATCTGTTTCGATCACACGGGCCGAGATGCCGACCTCACCCATCATCGCGGCCAGCAGCCGCGCACACTCGCGGACACCAACGTTCGTCGACGAAATCGACGGCTGACGCACCAGCCGCTGCAGGTCGGCGACCATGCCAGCGGCGTGTTCATCGATGTAGCAGTATGTCGCGTCGAGCTGCCCCACTGTCCCCTCACAATACAATCGCGACATTGTACGCGCAGCAGGGCGGTCTGCCCGCGAAGATGGTGCAAACACCGTCTTCGCGGGCAGGCGAGGCGCTAATCGGCAGCGACGGCCGCCAGGTCATCGGTATCGTCGGAGCCAGCGGGCGCTTCGTAGATTGCTTCTCCACGGTGCAACCGGACAGCGGTGCGGGCGGTCTGGTACATCGCGCGCGATGTCGGGGCGTGGGCCGCAAGGTAGCGCGCGACGGCAACCATCACCCGGCTTGCTGCCACGCGGTCAATAGGTGCAAGCTCGTTGAAGAGCGCGGTCCCCGCCTCCAGCATCTGGTACGAATGGAATTCCGCATCTTCGCGCAGCAGCACATGACCCAGCGTGGCGATGAGCGCGGCTGGGTCGTGCCCCAGGCTGAGGTAGCGATGGACGACCAGGGCAGCTTCATTGACGCGCTGCTCCTGGTCGGTCAGCGCCAGCAGCTTGTTCAACAACGCGTCCGCATCGGCTGGTTCGTTACTGCTGTTGCGGTTCTCCGGCAAGCGCGCCGACGGCATGTTCAGGAAGCGGTCCAAGTACAGCCGCATCGCCCCATGGAAGATGCCACGCGCCAGTTCTGGCGACGGTGCGCGACGCATCGACTGGTGCAGGGCGTTCGCATAGGTGAAGGTATGCAGCACGGTGATCCAGTCGTTGAACTCGTTGGATGTGTGGAAGCGCGCCACCCGCAACGCCGCAGCGTAGGAGAGCGTGCGGGTTACGGCGGTCCACGGCGCGCCATTCCGCAAGGCCGCCAGTAGGGCCTCGGCCACAGCATATGGGTCGTCGCTCAGCATGGTGTCGACCAGCGCATCGCTCGGCTGCCAGGCGTCGTTGCGCGGCCCGGCAAGCGCATCCGGCAGCGCCCGATCGACTTCAGCCAGCAACGCGACCAGATCGATTGGGTGACGCCAGGTGTTCAGCTCTTCGGAGCGGGTTGCCTGGGTCAGGTTTGGCAGAACGCTCGGCAGCACGTCGGCTGCGTGGTCCCAGCCGATGCGGTCGAGCATTTCGCAGGCCTTGTTGATGAAGTCGAGCGTGTGTCCACCATTCAGGAAGAGATGGTCGGTTGCAGCTGCCAGCAGCATGTCAGCCAGGTCGGCAGAACGCATCCCACTCTGGATCGCCGTCAGCAAGGCCCGTTCCGCTCCATCGCGGTCGCGCACTTCCACAAACGAACGGAACCATGTCTTCAGCCGTTCTGGGGAAATCTCCTGGGTCGGCAGCGTGTCGAGCCTGAAGTGCGGTGGCTGACCGCTGCAGTTGTTGGAGACATGGACCAGCCCATGGTACAGCGCCAGCACCTGATCTTCAGAACGCAGATGCGGCAGCATGTTCGTCATCGCGGAAAGAATCGTGAGCCCATCCGCCCAACCCGCTTCGCGATAGCGAGCGCCGAACAGCCCGCCAACTTCGGTGATCGCGGCGGCGTTGCTACCGCCTTCGTGGAGCGCGAGCACCGACTTCACCATCAGCAAGTTCAGGTTTTGCTCCATGCCATCCCGCAGGCGGCTCTTCCAACGCGACTGCCAGTCCTCCGCCACCGGGGTGATATCGACGAAGACGACCCCGTCTTCAACGACCGTCGGGTACACTCGCACATCATCCGCGAACGGGTCGAACGTTCCACCACTCTCCAGGTCAAACCGCGCATGGTGCCAGTGACAGGTGAGGATGCCGTCGCGCACACTCCCTTTATTCAGTGGAAAGCCCATGTGCGGACAGCGGTTGTCAACGGCGAACGGCTTCCCATCTGAGATGAACACCGCGATCCCATGGCGCCCGCCGGACACGACGGTCGGGCTTTCCATCGTCTCGAGCAGACCGACGCGAACAAGCTGCGTCCCGGCCGGTGAAACTGTGGCGGTCATCTGGCGCTCCTTTCCTTCCGGCGCAACGGAACGTTGTAGCCGCATCCTACGCCAGCACTTGTGCGGCGGCATCGGAAGAATGTCGTAACCGCCCAGACCCGTCAGGTATGCGACACTGCGCTGCGAGCGGCGCCCGGCGGATATGCCAAACGCCGGGCAACATGAGGGGAGAACAGCGAGAGATGCCAATTGCACCACCACAGGGCGCGACCGTCACCATTCGGGCCGGGCGCTTCATCGACGGCGCTGGCTCGGCGCCACGCGCCAACGTCACCATCCGCGTGGAGGACGGGGTTATCACGAGCGTGGATGAGCGCGCGCCAGCATCGGGCGAGGTTGTTATCGACCTCTCGGAGTACAGCGTACTGCCGGGGCTGTTTAACATGCATGTCCATTCGGTGTTACCGGGCGACGGCACACCCTTCCACGAGTGGATGGAACTGCCGGATGAGCTGCTCCTGTTGCAGGCGCACGCGAACGCGCTCGCGTCGCTGCATGCTGGCGTCACGACGCTGCGCGATTGTGGCGGCAAAGGCAGCCTGATGTTTCGCCTGCGCGACGCCATCCGCTCCGGCATCATCCCTGGGCCGCGCTATGTGTTGAGTGGGCATGCGCTCACGATCACCGGCGGGCACTGCCGGTTCTTTGGTGGCGAGGTAGATGGGCCAGAGGAAATGCGCAAAGCCGCGCGGCGGCTGCTCAAGGAGGGCGCGGATTTCATCAAGATCTTCGCGTCCGGCGGCGGGACTATCGGCACCTACCCACAGTTCCCGGCCTTCGATGTCGATGAACTGCGCGCTGCCATTCATGAAGCGCACAAGATCGGCAAAGTCGCCAGCTGCCACTGCACCTGCGCGGCATCGATCGTCAATGCGCTCGACGCCGGTACCGACCATATCGAGCACTGCTCGTTCCTCACCGGCGCGATGACCGTTGAGTACGATGATGACATCGCCCGCCGCGTCGCGGACTCTGGGGTATACGTCACCCCGACCCTGCAGACGATGCACGACCTGGACAGCGCCATGGTGGCGCGCGTCGATGCCGGGACTGCAACTGCAGACGAACGTACCTTCGTAACCAACGCGCGCGCCCGTTTCGCGACCCAATTGGAAACGACGAGCCGCCTGCACGAGCTTGGCGTACCACTCGTCGCCGGCAGCGACGCCGGCTGGCGACACACGCGTTTCGACAACTTTAGCCGCGAGCTGGCGCATCTCGTCGATGCCGGCATGACTCCCCTCGATGCCATCCACGCCGCAACCGGCCGAGCGGCTGATGCCTGCCAGCTTGGCTCCGTTGTCGGGCGGCTAGAGCCGGGCAAGCGCGCCGACATCCTGGCAGTGCAGGGCGACCCATCAACCGATATCGCTGCACTCACAGCGGTCGCGATGGTCCTGCAGGATGGCCGCGTCGTCGTCGACCGGAGGTAAGAGCCCCCACCACCGGCCCCGCTCCCGCGGCTGCGGGAGAGGGGAGAATGACCGAAGTCTTCGTCCTGGGGTTACCCGGTTCAGACGACGTAGGGGTTGCCAGCAGGACGCGGGACGTGTTGGCGCGTTGCTTCCTGATAGGCATGGGCGACCTGCAACACCTGGCCATCGGCGAACGGCTTGCCAACAAACTGCACCGAGAGCGGCAACCCACGCGAGCTGACGCCAGACGGCACGCTAACCGCTGGGAGGCCGGTGACGTTGAACGGCCCCGACATCCGCATCGACGGCCCGAGCCGGTCGCCTGTCTTGCTCACCGGATCGACCGGTGGGTCGCTCGCCAGATAGCCATCGTAGGCAGCCATCGGTGTCAGCAGTACATCGACGTTGTCAAACACGCGCCGGTAGCGCTCCACGATGACACTCGCGGCCCGACGGCCGCGTAGGTAAACGGTGCCGGGGACCGATGCTCCAATCTCCAGCCTCGTGCGTGTATTCGGCGCGTAGTCATCCGGCCGCTCGCGCAACCACTTCAGGTGGATCGATGTTGCCTCCGGGTAGAGGATCGCCAGCAGCGCCCGGACAACAAGCCGTGGCTCCGGCATCGAGAACTCGACGATCGTGTGGCCGAGTCCGCGCATCGTCTCGATCGACCGCTCGTAGGCAGCCTGCACCTCCGGGACAAGCGCATCATCCGCCTCTGGGACCGCCACACCCAGGCGCAGCGGGCGCAGCGGACGATCGACGTGTGCAGCGTAGCCGCCGGGCCTGCTCGGGGCGGAGGCCGGGTCGGCAGGGTCGTGGCCAGCGATGACATCCAGCATCAGCGCAGCGTCGCGCGCGGTGCGGGTCATCGGGCCAAGATGGTCGAGCGTCCACGATAAGGCGATGGCTCCGGCGCGGCTGACCAAGCCATAGGTGGGCTTGTGTCCGACGATGCCATTGATCGCTGCTGGGAAGCGGATCGAGCCGCCAGTATCCGAGCCAATGGTCCCGAACCCAAGCCCAGCCGCTACCGCCGCACCCGAACCGCTGCTTGAGCCGCTGGTGCCGAAGTCGGTGTTCCACGGGTTGAGCGCCGGGCCGAAATCGGGGTGGATTTCACCATAGGCAAACTCCAACATGTTCGTCTTGCCAACCAGGACCGCGCCGGAGGACGCCAACCGGGTGTACAGCGTCGCGTCGGTATCCGGTACCCAGTCCGCCAGAATCCGCGCTGAGGCAGTCGTCCGAATCCCTTTGGTCAGGACCAGGTCCTTGAGCGAATAGGGCACACCGTGGAGCGGCCCGCGATAAGCGCCGCGCGCGATCTCGGCATCGGCCTGAGCAGCGGTTGACAACGCCAGATCGGATGTCACCGTCACGAACGCATTCAGCGCCGGGTCCAGCCGCTCGATGCGCTCCAGCACCGCTTCGGTCACCTCAACCGACGACACCGCGCGGCGCGCGATCAATTGCGACACGTCACTCAACGACAGGGCACACAGCTCGTCATTCCTGCCCGGCATCGAGCCACCACCGTTTCGCGTTCGTCACCGGCTCCAGGTCCAGTGTTTCCAATATCTCAAGCGCGCGCAGGTCAGCTAGCAGCGCCCGCGTGCTTTCCGCAATTGCGTCCCGGCGCTCCAGCTCTACCCGCAGCTCCTCGTCATCCCTCGGTGCATCTTCCAGCATCACAGACCCCTCCACATGCAGCAACTCACCTCAGGCAGTCTAGTCGAGCCTGAGGGCAAGGGGAACACTTGCGCAGTTCTTCGGATGCAGGCGGGAACTGAACCACGCCACAATCCCTGGCAATACAGCGCATGAAGGAGGAACCAGATGGATATGGGTACAACCAGGCAACCAGCAGTGATCGGCATGTTTGAGATGATCCTCGAAGTCGCTGACTTGGCGGAAAGCGAACGTTTTTACCGCGAGATTGTTGGGCTACCGGTGGCGAACCGCTGGGACCCGACCCGCACTGGCGGGCGAGAGGGGTTGTTCCTGGAACTCGGGCGTGGCGGGTTCCTGGGCCTGTGGCCGGAAGCTTCTGGAGGGCACAGGGCGCTTGCAGGTGGGCGTGGCGGCGCACACGTGCATTTTGCACTCCTCGTCCCCTACGGATCCCTCGACGCCACCCGTGACCGCATCGCCGCCCAGGGAGTCCCGATCGAACTGGAGATCGAGTTCGGACCCGGTGACCGCGCCATCTACATCAATGATCCCGACGGCAACCTCGTCGAGCTCACGGAACGCCGTACCGACTGGGCCGGCAAGCCGATGCAACGCCACGACTAGCCGGATTGCGCCAGATCGCGTAGGCTCACAGGTTCTGGGAGGTGGATCGGCGGATAGGGAGACGCGAGGGTGGCCATGGCGGCAGGCGCGACCGGCGGACAGATCGTTGCACGCACGCTGAGGCGGCTGGGGGTAGAGGTCATCTTCTCCGTCTCCGGCAACCAGATTCTGCCGATATACGACGCGGCAGCGGACGCTGGGCTGCGGATCATCCACATGCGCCACGAGTCGGCGGCGGCCTACGCCGCGGCCGTCTACGCCGAACGCACCGGCCAGCCGGGTGTTGCCCTGACATCGGCCGGTCCCGGCTTCATCGCCGGACTCACCGGCGTCGCCGTCGCCCAGAGCATGGAGCTACCGATGCTCTATCTGAGCGGGGCGGCGCCGCTGGCGCAACGCGGCATGGGGGCATTCCAAGACGTCGCTCAACACCGTATTGCCGGCAGCGTCTGCAAGGCAACGCTCGAACCACCATCGGTTGAACGCGTTGCTGCGACTATTGCGCGTGGCTGGCGCACCGCCCGGAGCGGCATCCCTGGCCCGGTGCATGTTGCGCTTCCCGCCGATGTTCTCCTGGCGACCAGCGCCACGCGGTTGCGCCGCCCAATACGGGAGGAGTCGAACGGCGCAGCGATGACCCGAGCGGAGCGCGCCGTGCTGGACACGATCGCCGATCGGCTGCAGGAAGCACGTCGCCCACTCGTCATCGCCCGCCCAGCCGCGACACGCGGGAAAGCGGGTCAGGCGCTCAGGCGTCTGTGCAAACACTTAGGCATCACGCCTTTGGTCACCGAATCCCCTCGTGGGCTGAGCGACCAGAAGTACACAAGCATCATCCAGCAGGCGCATCGCTGTGATGTCGCTCTGGTCGTCGCCCCAGCCGACTTCGCGGTGGGCTTTCTTAGCTCCACCACACTTCCGGCGGCAAGTTCACTGCTCCTGATCGACGCTCCGGGTGACCCACGGCCAAAGCGCACGCCCGATGCGCGCTCACAGGCTTCGCCAGCCGACGCGCTCAATTACCTGCTCGATGCGTTGAACGGAGCCAAGGTCTCCACCGACCCGCTGTGGGCCACTCGCCTGACAGTCGACCCAGCGCCAGCTGCCCCGCTGGACGACGAACCGGATGGGATCCATCCGCTGGCGGTCTCCGATGCGCTGCGCGAAGTGCTGGCGCCGGACGACATTGTGGTTCTTGACGGTGGCGAGTTCTGCCAGTGGGTACGGTTAGGGTTACGCGACATCGCAAACCCGCTGTACTGGAACGGCAAGTTGGGCGCGATCGGTGGGGGTATCCCGATGGCGATCGGGGCCGCTATCGCCCAGCGAGCCGGGCGGGTCTTTGTCGTCCTGGGGGATGGGTCGGCGGGTTATCACCTGAGCGAATACGAGACGGCAGCGCGCTACGGTATCCCGCTTGTTGGCATCATCGGCAACGATGCGCGCTGGGCCGCGGAATGGCATATGCAACGTTCGCGCTATGGCCCCGAGCGCGCGTTCGAGACGCTGCTCCTCCCCGCCCGCTACGACATCGCCGCCCGTGGCTTCGGCGCGAGCGGCTTGCTGATCGAGGATCGGACGGCGCTGTATCGCGCACTGGCGGAAGCGCGTGCGATTGATGATCCGCTGTGCCTGAATGTGCGTGTGGCCGCACTGCGCAGCCCTGCCGAGGTGAAGCATTGAGCGCAGTGACAGGCAGCAGGTGACAAAGTCGCGGGCGGGAGCCTCTCGCCCGCAGGTGTCGCTGCGTGCCGCCTGCGGTACGGTGGAGAGATCCGGCGGTCCCAGGCGGACGTACTGCTGATTTCCGCTCCGTCAGATTGTCACGTACCGATGCCACCGCACGTGGAGGAACTTGGTCGCTTGCGGCAGAGTCCGCACAGCACGGGAGCCGCTGCAACGACAACACTGCAACGGACAATGCCCGTCGCCGAATTGCGCTTCCCCGCATTACGAGTCAGGCTTCGTCCACTGCTCGACGACCCCAGCAGCAAGCAACTCGTCGATGGCGGCGTCATCCAGCCCGACGATGTCGCGCAGAACCGTGCGGGTGTCCTCTCCGCGTAGCGGCGGCGCATCACGCGCTTCGGCCGGGGTGGCGCTGAACTTCATCGGCACGCCAGGAATCTTGATCCGGCCGAGAGATGCGTGGTCAACCTCGACAAGCATGTTGCGTGCCAGCACCTGCGGGTTGCTGAACACTTCGGCCATGGTGTTGATTGGGCCTGCCGGCACCCCCTCGTGTAACAACAGCTCGGTCCACTCTTCAGCGTCACGCTCCTTCAGCGCTGCTTCCAGTTGTTCGACTAGCGCGGCGCGGTTTGCGCTGCGGTCGGCGTTACTGCGGAAACGCGGGTCGTCGATCAGGTCTGGACGGCCCACCACACGACACAGCCCGGCGAAGAGCTTGTCGTTGCCGGCTGTGATGATCATCGGCAAGTCGCGCGCCTGAAACGCCTGGTAGGGCACGACGAGCGCGTGGGCATTACCGCTGCGCGGTTGGTTGCGGCCGGTAATCAGGTAGTACATGTTCGCGTTGATCAGCCACCCGACGAGCGTGTCCAGCAGCGACGCTTCGACCAGTTGCCCCTCGCCGGTGACATTGCGGTGTTGAAGCGCCGCGAGGAT
This sequence comes from Chloroflexota bacterium, assembly GCA_003577355.1. Lineage (GTDB taxonomy): Bacteria > Chloroflexota > Chloroflexia > Thermomicrobiales > CFX8 > CFX8. Next base: position 14,752 of record QEUZ01000024.1, read on the forward strand.
GGCGATCGTCGCCATCATTCCAGTCGTCACGTCGCCGACCGCCACGCCAGCGCGCATGCCAACCCCTTCAGGTTCGCCCGTAACGCTCATGAAGCCGCTCATCGCCTCGGCAATGAGGTCGTATCCGGGACGGTCGGCGTATGGGCCTGAGCGACCGAAGCCGCTGATGGAAGCGTAGATGATGCCTGGGTTCAGTTCACGCAGCTGCTCGTAGCCCAGTCCCAGCCGCTCCATCACCCCGACGCGGAAGTTTTCGACGACGATGTCGGCGTCGCGCACCAGCGACAGAGCAATGTCGCGGCCCCGTGTCTCGCGCAGGTCGAGCGCAATCCCACGTTTGTTCCGGTTGACTGCCAGGAAATATCCGCTCTCGGTCCCAAGGTAGGGCGGCCCCCAGGCGCGGGTATCGTCGCCGACGCCGGGTTGCTCGATCTTGATCACCTCTGCGCCCATGTCGCCAAGGAGCATCGTGCAGTATGGCCCAGCCAGCACACGGGTGAAGTCGATCACGCGCAGTCCGGTCAGCGGCCCATGTGGTACGCCCGTGTCTGCTTTGGCGCTCGTCATGCGTTTCCCCTTGCACCTATGGTCGCGGCCCCACGTACGGCGCGCGATCATAGCAGGGCGAAGGAACGCCAAACCGCCGGCCTCGCTGCCGGCGGTCGCTCACGGGACGCTCAGTTGAACTAGAATTGACCACTCACGGCCTGGGTGACAACTGCACCCTTCTTCACAACAAGGGTCTTGGCAACCCGGTCGCCCAAACGCTGCTTGCGGGGCGATGTCCAGACGAGGATCGCACCGAGCAGATAGAACGCAGGGAGCGCGTCGATGATGCGCAGCAACGTCCGAATGATCCCTGCGCCCCAGTCAAGCGGCGAACCGTCCTCCTTGACGACCTTCAAGCCCATCACCATTTTGCCGACGGTGCCGCCTAACAGGACCTCCATCAACGGGTAATAGGCTATCGCGACCAGAAAGTACAAACAGGCAGGTGCACCATCAACGGAAAAGCTGATGCCGCTGGTATCCCCACTGATCAGAGCAAAAATGTAGCCAACGATGTAAAAGAGAATGGCGTCGATGATGATCGCCACCGCGCGCGGGCCGACCCCGACGCCCACCGTGCCGGTAACGTCTGAGCTCATGGCATGTCCTCCGTATGCAATCCCAACTCCCCCACGGTGATCCTCCCTGCCGTACGAAGGCGCATCGCGTAGCGCGTCTCTCTTTCGTCGCTGACAGGCACACCTCTGTTCGACCAGCAGCGGTTCGTCGTTCGACCGCTGCCAGCCCGCCTTTCTCAATGAGCCACTCGCGCCGCCCCAGAGTAGCACCGCGCGATGGACTGGTCAATCAATTGCGCCTCGCTGCCGGGCATACCAGCGTCGTTGCGGTCACGCCGCACGTGCACCAATGGAGTAACGTCAGGATGTCAGGTCACATTTGGATACTGTTGTATGGGACGCACGGCGAGTGCGAACTGGCGGCAGTAGCGGTGATTTGGCATTGCCCAAATCTGATTGCGCCACGGCACATTGACGATGGCGCGACCGACGCCTATGATCAGCGTCATGGTCGTCACAACGGGTGAAGGGACGCTATGCGATCCTTCTTCGAACAGCATCCACGTACTGCCGCGTTCCCAGCCGAGCTGCTGAACCTGGTGTATATGCCCTCCGGTGGCCGTTGGCCGCGTATCTGCGGCTGTACCTCCGCCTGACCACGCGCCGGCCGGCGTCGTGGCTCAGGTCATCCAGCAACAGCTTCCCGCATTGTGATTGCGCCCAGCAGCGCGCCTGGTTGCGTGCCTTTTGAGCACACACCGCGCAAGCGTGGCGCCGGAGGTTTTCAGCATGCATGCAGCGAATCCGCGCGATGTCCCCAACTTGGTCGTACATGTGCCCTGGTGTGCCGTGCCGTCCGCTGGCGTGGCACTGGCGACGTTACGGGAGCGGCTGCGCCGCAGAGTGACACGCTTGCTTGACCGCCTCGATGAACAGTGGGATAACGCCCCCCCGGTTGGCGGGCGCTGGTGTGGCAGCTGCTGGCTGCAGCACGGGTGGTACGTCCCAACGGGTACGTCCGCCAGCTATCCACCGACGTCGCGAGCCACTGGGTAGGCGCTGACGAGCAGCGCGCCTCAGTGCGGTTCGATACCGGCCGGGTGGCGACCCCGCCGGGGCGGGTGGGCATGCCCAAATGCCCCATGGTTGTGCCAGACTGGGCGCACATCGCGTGGGTCGGCCTTGAACAGGAACTTCGGTGCGGTGTAGACGCGCCGTGCAGGGTCACCACACAGTGGGCACGGACACGGCTCGCCGGCCTCACTCAACTGCCGTTCAACATCGAAATGCATCTCGCAGGGGACGCATTCGTACTCATAGCGTGGCATCGCCGTCGACTTCCTTCCTCGTCGTCTGTTGCAGCCACTGTACAGGATTCCCGCGGAACGTGCTGCACGGTTGCGCTGGCGTGGCAGACTCCGTATGATCTCATTACTGAGATACAGTCTCAGTAATGGCAGTCATTTGGGAAGTGGGTCAGTGGTGTTCAGGTGGCGTTGGACCCTGGTGGGGCTCTTGGCCGTTGGGGCAGTTGCTGTCGCGTGCGGTGGTAGCGACTCGGCGGGGGGCGACGCGTCGCCAACGGTTGCCGACGGTCGGCTGCTGGTCATCGCAACGACGACCCAAATCGCTGACATGGCTCGGCAAGTCGCTGGTGAGCGTGCCGATGTCACGGGCCTGTTGCCAGCCAACGCCGATGCCCACGACTTCGAGCCAACCCCGCGCGACGTCGAAAAGATCGCTGATGCAGGCCTCGTCCTGGAACATGGCATGCATTTGGACGAGTGGGCGAGTCGATTGGTCGAGCAATCGGGGACGGTGGCGCAGGTCGTCGTCGTCACAACCGGCATCGTGGGGCAACCCGCCGCTGGCGGGGAGCACGACCATGATGAGGACGACCCGCATGTCTGGTTAGACGTCTCCAATGCGAAGATCATGGTAGCCAACATCCGCGATGCGCTTATCGCTGCCGACCCAGACGGACGCGCCATCTACGAGGCAAACGCGGACGCCTACCTGGGCGAGCTGGATGAGCTCGATGCCTGGATCCGCGCACAGGTTGCCACGATCCCCGAGGCGAACCGCAAGCTCGTGACGAACCACGACGCTTTCGGCTACTTTGTCCACGCATATGGGTTCACGTTCGTTGGCTCTATCATTCCCAGTCTCGACACGCAGGCACAGCCATCGGCGCAGGAGGTTGACAAGCTGATCGACGCGATTGAGGCTGAGGGGGTGAAGGCGATCTTCACCGAAGCGTCGCTGAACCCGGACTTGGCCCGCCGTATCGCTGAGGAGGCGGGGGTGACCGTTGTAGACGACCTGTACGCCGACTCGCTCGGCCCGCCAGGTAGTGGCGCGGAGACATACATTGGCATGATGCGGCTGAACACAACTCGCATCGTCGAGGCCCTGCGATGAGCGCGCAGCAACTACTCGTCTCTGTTGAACATCTCTCCCTGTCGTATGGGGACCGGCAAGCGCTCGACGATGTGACATTTGACCTGTTCGCGGGAGAAGTCCTGTCGCTCGTTGGGCCGAACGGGGCAGGCAAGAGCACGCTCCTGCGCGCGATTGCTCTGCTCGCCACGCCGGATTCCGGGCGCATCCGCTACAGCCCGGCACTCGGGAACAACCCGCGCGATGCCGTGGTCTACGTACCGCAGCGCGACAAGATCGACTGGTCGTTGCCTGCCAGTGTGCGCGACCTCGTCCTCATGGGGGGCTACACGATGGTCTCGCGCTGGCGACCGCTCGGCTCAGAGCTGCGGGCGAAGGCGGATTGGGCGCTGGGCAAAGTTGGCATGCTGCACCACGCAGACACGCAGATTGGCCGGCTCTCCGGTGGGCAGCAGCAGCGTGTGGTACTTGCGCGGGCGCTGATCCGACCGGGCCTGGTCTATCTACTGGATGAGCCGTTTACCGGGGTCGATGCTCCGACCGAGGCGATCTTCGAGCAGGTGATCGATGGCCTGCGCGCCGCTGGCGCAGCGGTGATGCTGGCAACGCACAACCTTGATTGCGCCCGCACAATGGGGGACCGGCTCTGTGTGCTGAACCGCCGCATCGTCGCATTGGGGGCGCCGGAGGAGGCGCTGACGCCGTTGACGATCGCGGTGGGCTATGGAGACATCTCCGCACTGCATCTGCCGCGTGACGGCGCCGTGAGTGAGGTGAGATAAACGGTGTCGCTGTACTTCGCACCGATCGAATGGCTCACCCGGCCCTGGGAGCGGGTGTTCATGCAGCATGCCTTTCTGGCGATCCTGATCGTCGGGATCGTCTGTGGGCTCATGGGCACGTTCGTCGTCTTGCGCGGCATGGCATTCGTTGGGGATGCATTTGCGCATGCGGTGTTTCCGGGCATTGTCATCGCGTTCCTGGCAGGCGGCAATATCTTCATTGGTGCGCTGGTGGCTGCCGGGGTTGTGTCGTTGCTCATCGGGGTGGTTAGCCAGGGTGGGCGGCTGCGGGAAGATGCAGCCATCGGCGTGATGTTCGCTGGCGCGTTCGCTTTGGGAATCGCGCTGATCTCCAGAACGAACTCGTATGCGCGTGACCTCACGTCGTTCCTGCTCGGAAACATTCTCGGTGTGAGCCGCAACGATCTCCTCTTGACCGCAGCCACCGGCGTGCTGGTGCTCGGTACGTTGGCGGTCTTTCGGCGCGAAGTCATCCTGATCACGTTCGACCGCACGCTGGCGTCGTCGTTGGGCGTACATCTCTGGCGCTTCGACCAGCTCTTTCTCGTGCTGCTCGCACTGGCGATCGTGACAGCGCTGCAAACAGTGGGTAACGTGCTGGTGCTGGCCATGCTGGTGACTCCGGCAGCGACCGCGCGGCTCATCTGCAACAGGTTACCGACCATGCTGGCGGTTTCGGCGCTGCTCGGTGCGCTTTCGGGTGTATCCGGGCTGTATCTCTCATACTACTGGAGCGTCGCCTCTGGCGCTGCCGTTGTGCTGGTAGCGACGGCCCTCTTCTTCAGCGTCTGGGGGCTGGTACAACTGGAACGCCCACTCCGCCGATTCGCTCAGCGCAGGCTGCATCGCGCCGAACCACACCCAAGCGAACCTGGCCCAGACTACGATGCGGCGCCCGCCGAGCTCCCAAGCCGCTAATTGGCCTTCGGCTACCCTCTACGCGTGCTAGACTGCCGACCGGTCTCCGCAGACCGAGAGGGGTGGGCGCGACGTGGCGAAGGCACAGGCGCATGCGCATACCGAAGCGGGGAGCCGGTTCGGGCAGGGGATGTTCTCCGCCCTACGGTTCCGCGACTATCGCCTGCTCTGGACAGGCAATTTCGTCACCCAGACCGGCCAGTGGATGCAGCAGGTAGCACTCGGGTGGCTCGTGCTCGACCTGACCGGTTCCGCCACATATCTGGGGTTGGTCGGGTTCGCGCGTGGCATCCCGATGTTGTTCATGTCGTTGCCAGCTGGGGTGCTGGCCGACCGAATGGACCGGCGCAAACTCCTGCTGGTCGCGCAACTGGTCGCGGCGGCGTTGGCCGTCATCCTGGCTGTTCTCGTGGTCACCGGCCTGGTTCGGCCGTGGCACGTGCTGGTGACATCCTTCCTTTCCGGGTCAGCGATGGCGTTCGTCTTTCCTGTGCGGCAGGCGTTAGTTCCATCGCTTGTCCCGCGCGAGCACTTGGCAAACGCCGTTGCACTAAACTCGGCTGGCCAGAATTCGACCCGTGTCCTGGGGCCATCGCTGGCGGGCGTGCTGATCAGCGCGATCGGCACGGCGGGCTGCTTCTTCTTGCAGGCCGGTTCACTCATCTGGGCGGCGGTCCTTTCGGCGCGCTTGCCGAAGCGTCCTCGCTCGAATCAGGCGCGTACAGCGCGCAGCAACGTGCGCGATGGCCTGCGCTTTATCGCGAGCAGCCCGACCCTCACGGCGCTGATCGGCCTGGCTGCCATCCCAACGGTGCTGGCAATGCCATTCCAGCAGATGTTGCCGGTGTTCGCGACCGACGTGCTGCGCACTGGCTCGACCGGGCTTGGCCTGCTGATGGCTGCGAGCGGCGTCGGGGCGCTGGTCGGCTCGCTGGCCTACGCCGCTGTCGGTAAGGTCGGCAACGAAGGCATGGTCCTGATCGGCACGGCTGGGGCCTTCGGGCTTGCGCTGTGCCTGTTTGCGGCGTCATCGTGGGCGCCG
>QEUZ01000438.1 GCA_003577355.1 Chloroflexota bacterium
CCGGCGTGGGGATGTTCGTTGATTCAGGCATGCATGCCTCTTTCATCGTTCCGCGCGTGCGCGAACTGTTCCAACGCGCGAGCATGCGCAGCCCGGAGAGCGGTCGCAACGTGCGACCAGTCGTACCGTTCCTGTACGAGCGCCTCTGCCCGTGTCGCAAGGCGCTGCGAGCATGCTGTGTCGCGCAGCACTCGCACGACCGCCGCAGCGAATGCTTCCGGTTCATCAGCGAGCAGAATATCCGATCCGTCAATAACCTCCAGCCCTTCGGCGCCAATGTTCGTAGAAACGACGGGAACTCCCGCTGCGAAGGCCTCGAGGATCTTCAGACGGGTCCCGCCACCCGCATGCAGCGGCACAATCGCTGCCCTGGCGTCATGCAGCCAGGGGCGGATGTCTTCAACATAGCCGGCCACCTGGATGTTTGGTGAGGCTGCCGCGCGGATATCAGGCGGGGGATCGGCGCCGACGATCGCCAGGCGTGCGTCTGGCGCTTGCGCAAGGACACGTGGATGCACGTGCCGCAGATACCAGCGTATCCCGTCAGCGTTGGGTGCGTGACGCAGCGTCCCTGTGAATACGATTGTTGGCCGTTCTGGCGGAGGGTCCAGCCTACGGAACGCACTGGCGTCAACGCCATTCGGCACGACGTGTACCGGAGTGGTGACGAGCGCGGAGACAAGCGCCGCGTCGATGTCGGACGTCGTCACACAGAGCGTTGCCTGACTCCAGAGGCGACGTTCAAGCCGGCGGACCTTGCGGTACTCAAGGGTGTTGAATGCCCGCTTCAAGCTCGACGGTGACGTTGCCGCGACACGCTGGAGGAAGGCGAACTCGGCGTTGTGGATGTCGATAACTGTCGGCGTCGGACGTGGCAAGCGGAAGCTCGCCATCTGGCTGAACTCAAACTGCACGAGATCGAATTGGCGCGTGAGAAAGAGGCGATCGATCACGGCCTGCATCGTCGGCATCCGCACCGAGCGTGCAAGGTACGCTGCCCCTCCAGCGACGCTGGCAGCCTGGGCCAAGCGCTTGCGGGTCGTCGCTGGCTGGCGCGGAGTCCAGGCCGCCGGCACGAACGTGACATCGCAGAATTCGCCAAGCACATCCAGTTGCTCGCGCTCAGCGTGTGTTGCGGGGACGACGAGTGAAACGTCGTCGGTCCTCGCAAGCTGCTTCAGCAGGTGGAAGACACGTAGCGCGCCGCCAAAATCCGGGGGAGCCGGCACAAACGGTGCAACCACAAGCACGTTGCGGCGGCTCATCGGGCTAGGCTGTCCATATCCACGTCGTTTCGGTCCCATCGACTAATGACACTCGTGTCCGGCGCGTGGAATCCTTCTTAACATGCGCGAGAATGTTGACGCCAGCACGGGACGAACGGTTGCGCCGAAACCTCGTCCAAACAGCTGGACGGAAGGGGACTTCCCATGGGGGCACGCACCGGACAACAGTTTATCGATGGGTTGCGGGCAGAACCGCGCGAGGTGTACATCGAAGGAGAGCTCGTCCGTGACGTGACGACGCACCGCGCATTCCGGAACGTGCTCGAGAGCCTTGCCCACCTGTACGACATGCAGCACGACCCACGGTTTTCGGCCGACCTGACGTATGTCTCTCCCGACACGGGTGATGCGGTTGGGACAGCATTCATGCAGCCTCGCACGAAGGAGGACTTGCACAAACGCGCGCGGGCAATGCGACGATGGGCGGAGTTCTCTCACGGCATGATGGGTCGCACCCCCGATTACCTCAGCAGCTCGCTGATGGCGTTCGCCGCTGCCAAGGAGTACTTCGGGCGGGCTAACCCACGCTTCTCCGACAATGTGGAGGCGTACTACCGCCACGCGCGGGAACACGACCTCTGCTTGACGCATACATTGATCAACCCACAGGCGAACCGTTCAGTCGGGCCAGCTGGACAGTCAGACCCCTTCCTGCCGGCACGGGTTGTCGAAGAACGCGATGGTGGGATCGTCGTGCGTGGCGCGCGCATGTTGGCAACCCTGGGGCCACTGGCCGACGAGCTGGAGGTCTTTCCATCAACAGTCGTCCGCACCGGGCCTGAAGACGCCCCGTACGCGTTTGGCTTCGTCATTCCTTGTAGCGCACCCGGCCTGAAGTTCATTTGCCGAGAGTCGTACGATCTCGGGAGGACGCACCACGATCACCCACTGGGTTCGCGGTTCGAGGAGATGGACGCAGTTGTCATCTTCCAGGATGTGTTCGTGCCGTGGGAGCGCGTCTTTCTGTACGGCGACTCGGACTTGGCGAACGGCGCGTTCGGTGCGACCAATGCCGTGATCCACATGGCGCACCAGGTGATCGTCAAGAACATTGTCAAGACCGAGTTCATGCTCGGGCTTGTCAGCCTGATTGTCGACACCATCGCAATTGAGCCGTTTCAGCACGTGCATGAGAAAGTGGCGGAGATCATCATTGGCCTGGAGACGATGCGCGCGTTGCAGAAGGCGGCGGAGGCGGATGCGCAGGTCGACCGCTGGGGCATCATGACTCCGGCGCGTGGGCCACTGGACGCGGCCCGTAACCTGTACCCGAAACTCTACCCGCGCTTCGTGGAAATCGTGCAGCAACTGAGCGCCAGTGGGCTGATGGCGACGCCAACGGAAGCAGACATCCACGGGCCGCTCGCTCCAGATATCGAACGATTTTTTACCGCCGCGCGGGCCGGAGCGCGCGACCGGATTGCGTTGTTTCGCCTGGCTTGGGACACGGCAGTATCGTCATTTGGTTCGCGGCAAGTGCTCTATGAGCGGTTCTTTTTCGGCGACCCCGTGCGTATGGCCGGGGCTTTGTTCAACACCTACGACCGTACGCCGTATATGGAACGGGTGCGGGAGTTCATCCGCTCCGGCATGCGCGATGATACGGGCGGTGATGCATGACGAGCGAGCACACGGTCATCGACCCCGCAGCGTTTCGCCGTGCGCCGTGTCCTCAGCCAGTTCGCAACTGGTGTCGCGGTGATTAGCGTGCATCACGGCGACGAGACGCACGCCATGACGGCCAATACGTTCACCTCCGTGTCGCTTGACCCACCATTGGTGCTCTTTTGTGTCGCCAAAACGGCACGCATGGCGGGGTTCGTCCAGGCAGCGGATTCATTTGCGGTGAGCATCCTCAGTGCTGGCCAAGAGAACGTTTCACGGCATTACGCAGGGTCACGAAAGAGCGAGGTCACCCCAGAGGTCGCGCTTCAGGAAGGTCCGGTGGCGCCCATCGTGCGCGGTGCGCTGGCAGCTCTTTCCTGCCGAATTGAAGCGTTACATGAAGGTGGCGACCATTGGATCGTCGTCGGTCGGGTTGTCGATCTCCATGACCCCCCAGTGGCCGGAGTCGAACGTCCGCTGGTCTTCTTCCGCTCTCGCTATTGCCATGTCGTGGAGCGGGACCTTGATGAATCGCGGCCCGGCGAAACGTGGTCGAACGACGCAATTCTGATCTACCACGACGAGTGGAGCGCTGGTGACGGCCAGCCCTACGACGAGCCAGATAGTCCGTGGCAATGATGCGATGTCATGTGAAGCCAGCTGAATGCTGCTTGGGGACTCTGGTCCGGCAGGCATGCTGAGTTTTCGCTGATGTGGAGGTAGATACATGGCAGCTGTTCTTCCCGGCCGGCCAACAGCACGTTCTGGCGTCAACGTCATCCGTGCCGCCCACGGCGAGTATCGCGTGACCGACCTGGAGCGCGCGCGCGCATTCTATGTCGATGTCCTTGGGTTTATTGAAGCCGCGCGCACCAGCGACGCACTCTATTTGCGCGGGTTCGAAGAACGCGACCACCATTCGCTGGTCTTGCGGCGTGCTGAACAACCGGGCGCAGGGCATATGTGCTTTCGGGTTCAGGATGAGGACGACCTTGAGCGCCTGGAGCGGTTCTGTATCTCCGAGGGACTCCGCCCTCAATGGATGCCTGCTGGTTATGAGCCGGGTCAGCCCCGGGCGTTACGGGTGCAGGACCCGCACGGGTTCCCAATCGAGTTCGTCGCGTCGATGACACTCGTCGAGCGGCAACTGCAGCGCTTCGACCTGTATCGAGGGGCGCGCATCCAGCGTTTCGACCATTTCAACTGCCAGACGCCGAATGTCGATGCGGCGTACGCCTGGTGGGCCAATGGGCTCGGGTTCGGCTGTTCGGAGTACACCGCCGCCGATGATGAGCGCCTCTGGGCCGTCTGGCTCCAACGCAAGGGAAACGTGCACGACCTC
>QEUZ01000439.1 GCA_003577355.1 Chloroflexota bacterium
GCATCCCCAGCGAGGTCGTCAGCATTCACGGCATTACCGACGCGATGGTGGCAGATGCGCCAGAGTGGGGCGATGTCTACCCGACCGTGCGGCGCATCCTCAGCGCTGGTAGCGTCGTCGTCTACAACGCCGACTTCGACTACCGCATGTTGAACCAGATGAACGCGCGCTACGGCTTCCCACACTATCAGGCCCGTTGGGAGTGTGCGATGCACCAGTACGGCGCCTGGGCGGGCCAGTGGAACGCTAAGTATGGCAACTATCGCTGGCACAAGCTGGACAGCGCGCTAACGACCTTCGGCCACCCCATCGCCAGCCATCGCGCCGCCGACGATGCGCGCGCCTGCCGGCTGGTGGTCGTGGGTATGGCCCAGACCACCAACCGGCGATGACCACAGTGCAGCGTCGCGGCTACTCCGGCGTAATCTGGTAGCGCAACAGCGCGCCGACGCCACCCAGTTCATCCAGGTTGCGCGCCGGCTCGCTGCGGGGCATCTCATCGCCGGCGTTGCGTTCGCTTGGGCTTGTGTCGGCGTCAACCGGCACTGCCGAGTGGACGATCTGGATCGTCGCGCCGGTCAGCAGGGCCAACCGGATCATCTCTTCGCGCAATTCGGTTGCATCGAGCGCGTCCGGCGCGCCGCCGGCCGGGTGCTCCGCCGGTGGTGCACCGACCCCGTAGACCGGCAAGGAGTAATCGGCCCAGCCATCAGCCCTGAAGTCGTCATTGAAAATGAGGCGCTGGGCTTGGCCGGTGGCCAGCGCGCGCAGCACGGTCTCCGCTCCGTAGGTTGCCCGGCCCTCGCCGAGCGCCAGCGCGCGCACCTGTTCCACATCGGCACGCTCCTGCTCGCGCTCCCAGGCTTGCGCAATCGGCCAGGTTGCTGCCAGGATTTCGTCCGGCGTTGCGTTGATGTCCAGGCGCACCGTCGCAGCCAGTCGCTCGGCGACATCGGCTGAAAATGCCTCGTGCAGGGCGCTGGTCATGATCTCATCGCCGGCAAGGATGAAGAAGCGCGCGCCGGTCGCTGCGAGCGTGGTCGCGGTTTCCTCGGCGATGCCCCGCGCGAACGCCGCGACGCGCTCATCGGCGCGTGTCTGGTAACGGCGCTGCGACCACCCGCCCGTATGCTGCTTGCGCGGGTAGTCGGAACTGGTCATTTCCAGCGCCGGGCCAAACGCCGCCAGGACAACGAGCGACAGCACCGCTTCGCGCTGGTCGGCCACCAGCACGGCGTAGGGCACGTGGTCTTCAACAAGCTGGGCGAGCGGGCTGAGCGCTGGGATCGGGCCGAGGGTGAGCGCCGTGTCCAGCGGCAGGACCAACGGTACGGCCTCGAACACCCCCTGCACGGCGCAGGCGACAATGAACGCTCCGTGGGCGGCCGGGTCGAGCTCTTCTTCCAGGTAGGTCTGGATACGCGCGACATCCGTCGAGACGCTATCAAAGGCAACACCACGCGGCCAGAAGCGCTCGATCGCTGCATGCCCCTCACGCCGGAACTGCTCGAAGCCGAGCCGCCGGCCTGGTTCGGAGCCGTGTGTGCGCCAGTCCAGACACAGCGTGAGATACGGAGCGTCGTGCGATGGCGGCAGCGCGGCAAGCTCGGTAAGGATGTCGTAGTAGTCGGACATTGTCATGAGATCCGGCTCTTTGTGGCGGATACGCCGGATCGGGTCTGTGGCCATGGTGCGCTCCCTCGTACACGTGCGACGGCTACGTTTGCCACCGCTAAGCATGCCCCGTGTGTCAAACGAATGCTGCTTGCGAAGCATGCCTGTGGAAGCCGGAAGGTGACCTGGCTGTGGCGGCACACATGCGTTGTTAATTGGGGAAAGAACGATCGCAGTAGGGTAGTTCGCTGAGGACGCCCGGAGCGAGACATACGAACGGGTTGGGGCAAATACTCCCCAACCCGTTCCCTCTGCTTACATAGAGCCTGTGGCCGATTGGCCCGATAAATGCACGATGGACCTCGATACATAGCCCGGTCGCCGAGATATTCTCTTGCGCCTGGCGCCGCGACCCTGCCGCGACTGTGCATATGATGGCACCGACGCCTGGCCGGCAAATAGAGCAGGAAGTCACAGGAGTAGCGCGTACTCGCGGTATGAAAAGAGCCGGTTGGGGGATGAACGTACACTGGCACAAGTACCGGAGACTCCCTACTCCCTGGCCAGTAGCCCCGCTGCCGACTGCATCAACGCGACCACGGCGTTCGCGTCGATATCCGTTTGCGGGTCGTTCAGCCCGACGGTCATGACAAACCAGCGGCCATCAGCGCGCTGCAGCAGCCAGGTGAGGTTCAGGACACCTGGTTCCGAGCCGCCCTTGAAGCCGATGTACGTCCACGCTTGTGGATCGAACTGCACGCCGGGGTTGAGCGCAAGGATGTCGTGCACCGGCTCCAGTCCGGGTTCACCAGCCATGCGGTGGAGCGTTGCCATTGCCCGGCAGAGGTCTTCCGCCGAGGCGAACCACTCGATCGTGTCGATGTCGCGTGGGGTGACCCAGGCCGTGGCATCGGCTTCGCTCACACGCAGTTGGCTGATCTCTTCATCGAGGATGCGCCGTCGTTCGCTGCTGTCCGCCGCCACATAGCGGGCGCGTTCGTCCTCGCTCAGCACCAGCTTGATGACGAACATTTCGCGGGTGGAGAGAAATGGCTGGTTCAGGTGCGGTGCGCTGTGCCCCATCTGCGCCTGCATCGCCTCGACCTGTTCGCGCCCGAGGTGGAACAGGAGGTGGTCGGTAGCGGTGTTGTCCGAAATCGAGATCATGCGTTCGGCGAAGTAGCGCAGGGTGTGGGTCGTGCCGGCCGGCTCATTCTGCATCACCCCGCTGGGCAGGCTCTTCCAGTCGTCGCGCACCGCCAGCTCTTCGTCCCATGTGTGCGTACCCTGGGCCACCTGCTGGGCCAGCGTGCCGAGGACGTAGAGTTTGAAG
>QEUZ01000440.1 GCA_003577355.1 Chloroflexota bacterium
TTCGGGTTCGGCCTGGCGCTCGCCGTGCTGATCGACGCCACCATCGTGCGCGGGCTGCTCGTGCCCGCCACCATGCGCCTGCTCGGCCGCTGGAACTGGTGGGCGCCCAGCCCCATCCGCGTCGTCGTCCGCCGCCTGGGACTAGCGCACGGGTAGGCTGCAATGCGCCGGCGCTACATTGAGAGAGCGCCGGCGCTCCTCGATATACCCGCTTACCGAAACACGACGCTCAAGGGCAGGCGGAACCCTGGCAGTACATCGCCGCCATCAAGCTCCTCGTGCGCATGTACGACACGAACTATGTTCGGCTGCTCAGGCACATACACATGCACCTGGCCCCTGTTCGGCAGTACCACCCATACCAAACGGACACCGGCATCAAGGTAGTTCGCAACCTTGTCAGAGAGATCGGACATCCGATCAGTGGGAGACACGACCTCGACGACCAAGTCTGGAACGACAGTTAGCACCGTGGTGATATCTGCGGGCATTCGCCCAGCGCGCACGAAGGCGACATCCGGCACATACATGATGAGTGGATCACGCGAGAGGACATAGCCTCAGTCTGCCCCAGAGACACTCCCAAGGTTATGTTCCTCAACAAACAACTCGAGCCGCGCGCTGATGCGGACCCCGATGGATGAGTGCAAGTGTCCTGAGGCAGGCATTTCGAGCAGGACTCCATCCCACACTTCATATCTACCCTGGTCCGGCAGCGCATCGAGATCGGCGTATGTCAGGTGGCGGACTGGAGCACTGGCCATGGGAAGGTTCCTCCAACGGAACGGGAAAGCATGTAACGAGCAGTTCTCAGTGTACCGCAGCGCTTGGATGACAACCGGCTGGTCACTGGCCGTATGCTATGTGCGACGGCAGGTGGGGAGCAGACGGAACGGGGGCGGCGCGGTGACACTCGACGACATCATGCGGGAGCTTTCGATCGAGCGTGCCTGGGCGCACTTGGAGCACATCACGACGCAGATCCCGACGCGCTTGGCGGGGTCGGAGAACTCGCGGCGCATGGCGGAGTACGCCCACGAGCACTTGCTGGCCAACGGGCTGGAAAGCAGCATGCACCAGTTCCTCGGCCTGGTCTCCTTCCCCGAGGCGGCGCAGGTGCAGGTGCTCAGCCCGGAGCCGCGCGCGATCGAAGCCAACACCCTGGGGCACTCAGCAACCGTCCGCGACCTCGAAGGGGAGGTCGTCTACGTCGGCTCCGGATCCGAGGCGGACTATGCTGGCAAGGATGTCGCCGGCAAGATCACCCTCTCCGAGCTCTCCTACTCCCCGGCGCGCCACGAGAAGGCGCTGATCGCCTGGCAGCGCGGCTCGATCGCCCAGATCATGATGAACTGGGGGGACGAGCACAACACCGCCGTGCCGTTTGGCTCGATGAAGTCTGCCTGGGGCAACCCGACCCCAGAGACACTAGCGACCGAGATGGCGGATATCCCCTGCGCCGGCATCGCCCGCACCGAGGGGTTACGCCTGAAAGCCGCCGCGGAACAGGGCACACTGCGGGTGCGCCTGAGCACCAGCGCCACCAACGGCTGGTATCCCCTCACGATGACGACCGGCGAGTTCGACGCCGCTGACCGGCAGTTCCTGCTGATCGGGGGCCATATGGACTCCTGGTTCGGGCCGCAGGCGACCGACAACGCCGCCGGCAGCGCTTGCATCCTGGAACTGGCGCGCGTCTTCCAGGCAGCGCGTGGCGACCTGCGGCGCGGCATCGTCACCGGGTTCTGGATGGGCCATGAGACCGGCACGATGATCTCATCCTCCCGTTTCGCCGACACGAACTGGGACCGCCTGCGCCGCAACTGCGTCGCCTACCTGCAGATCGACCAGCCCGGCATGAGCGGCACATCCACCTGGCACCTGCACTCCACCGACGATGCCCAGAGCTGGGCCACCCGCGCTGCCGCTGCCGAGCTGGGCGGCATGCCGATCCGCTGGGGGCGGCAGCAGAAGAACGGCGATTCCTCCTTCTTCGGGGTCGGGCTGCCATGTGTGGCCGGAGAGATGTCGTTCACCGATGACGAGATCCGCCGCACGGCGCTGGCGAGCCTCGGCTGGTGGCACCATTCCCTGCACAACACGATCGACAAGGTCGACCGCGAGCGGCTGGCCCTGCACCTGCGGGTCTATGCCCGCTGGGCCTGGGAGCTGCTGACCGCGCCGATCCTGCCCTACGAGTACGAACCGGTCGGGGCGCGGTTCGTCTCACGGCTGCAAGAGCTCGCGGCGCTGGACGTGCCGGATATCGACATGGCCGGGCTGGTGGAACGGGCCAAAGCGTTCCATGCGCTGAGCGCACGGCTGGACAGCGCCGCCAACCAGTGGCGCACACTGGGCGACTCGGGCGAACAGGACCACGCCGCCGCCGCGCTCAATGCCGCGATGATCGGCCTCTCGCGCACCCTCGTGCCATTGGCCTCAACCGTTGTCGGCCCCTATGGGCAGGACCGCTACGGCCACGCCTGGCAAACCCAGATGATCCCATCCCTGGCGCCATACCCGACGCTGGCCGCCATGGACCGCGACAGCGAAGCCTTCCAGACGTGGTGGGTTGCGCTGACCCGCGCCCGCAACCGCGTGGCGGATGGCCTCGATGCTGCCTCGGACATCGCCCAGCGTGCTCTTGCAGCGATTGCATAACCGGCAGGTGACTTTGGAGCTGCGGCAAGGTATCGACGCGCCGACCAGATGTTGCGGTAGGGGCGGTTAGTCAAATATCTCAGCGAGCGGCAGGCGGAAGCCGGGCAGGATGGCGCCGCCATCGAGTTCGTCGCCAACGCCGTACTCGCGGGAGACCCCTTTTTCGGCGCTGTCGAAGACCCACACCACCTTACGGCTCGGCAGGACGACCCACACCAGCGATACGCCAAACTCCTGGTACAGCGCGACCTTGGCGACCACATCGTGCATGCGGTCGTTGGGGGAGACCACTTCCACGACAAGGTCCGGCACAACTTCCGGGACGCGTGGGGTGATTTCTGGCAGTTTCGCTCGGCTGACGAACGATACGTCGGGAACAAGGAGGATCAGCGGGTCTCGCGAGAAGATATAGGCTCCGTCGGCGCCGCCGACCATTCCTAGTCCACGAGGGCGGACAAACTGCAGGATCGCGGAACCAACGACAAAGGCAATTGAAGTGTGCTGCGAACCCGACACCGGCAACTCCTGCAATACGCCATGCACGATCTCGACGCGCCCTTCTGGAAGGTCGTCGAGATCCTCGTACGTCCAGAGTTTGGGTAGCGTGGAGACCATTGCCATGCTCTTCCGCTAGTTGGGGGCACACTGGGAACGCTGTTGCGCCAAGTGTACCCCCATGCGCGTGCGCTAGAACGCGAGGTAGTGGATCAGCTCCTTGACGTACGACTTGACATCCTCCAGCCGCACGAACTCATCGGCCCCATGGGCCTTGCTGTCGATGCGCCCCGGCCCACGGAAGGGGATGTCGTCCCAGCCCATGACCTGCTGCACATTGGCCATGTCGGTAGACCCACTGGCGCCGAAGGCCAGGAAGTCGTCATCGCTGTAGCCGTGCACCAGCTTGGCCGCCTCGATCATCTTGCGGGTGCGTGGCCCCTCGGCGCCGCGCATGCGCAGGGCGGGGTAGACATGGAAGGTCTCTACGGTGACTTCCAGTGCGTTGCTCTGGTCCTGCCCGCGCGCGACGGCGGCCTTGATCTCCGCCACGACATCCTCGTAGCGCTCGTCCGGGATGTAGCGGCGGTTGACCAGCAGGGTGCAGGTGGCCGGCACGATGTTCGACTTCACACCGGCGTTGATCAGCGCCAGGTTGAACATCGGCGTCATCTGCGTGGAAGGCGCCTGCGGGTGCGGCATGCCCGGCACAACCGACTCGCGCTTTTCGACCTCCGCCTTAAGCTTCATCAATTCATTGAGGATCGGTACCATCGCGTCGATCGCGTTGATCGATAGGAAGTTCATGCCGGAATGCCCGCTACGGCCGTGGGTGGTGATCGTCACATCGACCGCTCCGGCCGAGGCCAACCCAATGCGCGGGTCCTGCCCGCCCTCCAGGCAGAGCATGTGGCCCTTCAGGTAGCCCTGTTCCGCCAGATACTGCACGCCAGGGTAGCCGCCGATCTCCTCATCGGTGCACAGGCAGACGATCGGGTCGAAGTTCGGCTCGATACCGGCCTCCTGCATCACTTCAAAGGCCAGCAGGATGGAGGCGATCGCGCCCTTCATGTCGGCTGTGCCGCGCCCGTAGATGCGGCCATCCCGCAGGGTGGCTTCGAACGGGTCCGTCGTCCAGCCCTCTTCGATCGGCACAACATCCATGTGGGCATAGATACTGATCGGCTCCTTGCCAGCTGTCCGGGTCGCCACCAGGTTCACCCGCGGGCCATCGAGCGGCAACGGTATTGCCCGCCAGCGTTCCTCCGGCACCAGCACCCGTTCCGTGCTGAACCCCAGGCGCTGGAACTCCGGCTCCAGCAGCTCCACCAGGGTGTCGTAGTTCCTACCGGGCGGCACGGTAGTGTCCACCCCAATCACCAGCCGGAACAGCTCCAAAATTCGCTCGGTTTTCGTATCGACAATGTCGAACGCGTGTTGTTCACGTGCATCCACACGCTACTCCCTTCGCCTGCCGGCACCACCGCCGGGGCGGTGGAACACGACCAAACACCCAGCCGACGCAGGGTGACACACCGTCCCATAACGCGGCAGCCCTGCGCCATCATCCTATAGCACAAGCCTCTGGCTGCAGGTCGGCCTACCCCGCGGAGGTACGCCAACCCACCCAGATCGCGAGAGCTGACCGTCGCAGGCGTTTCGCGCGGTGACACCACGGCCGGTTCACACCACGGGCAATTGTCGGGGCGAGAGACGTGTCGGCGCGCAGAGCGGGCACTGCGGGAAGGAACGCCCCGTTCGGCTTGCCATGCTGCGCGCAGTGAAGCGGCCGTTCCCGCGCATATAGCTGCATAAGTGCGCGGCAGCGGCATGGATTGTTCCCTGTCACCGAGGATGACACCCCACGCCAGCCACCGGGGTGCATCAACCGTGGCCGGCTTGCGGCCGGAGGCGAGCTAGTGGAGTGACGAGTGACCAGTGGTGTGATCGTCCTTGTCTGAAGCGCTCTTCCCTGGTGAAACGAGCGACCTTGACCCGACGCTGGACTGTGGTTGGAACACTCGCGGCAAGCAACGCTACT
>QEUZ01000441.1 GCA_003577355.1 Chloroflexota bacterium
GACGACCGCCGGCATGAGCCGGGTTTCGACGAACTGCTGGAAGTGCGCGGCAGTCTCCCACGTATCGACGACGCGCAGCCCCTCGCCATCGTGCGCCGCCACGTGGTACAGGCCGCCACTCGGTGCGTCACCTTCGAAGTTCGTTTCGACGCGCACCTGCTCGTACTGCTCGACCGTCGCGCCGGGCCAGCGCATGTGCATGACAATCGCCATCCCCTGATCCTTTCCCTATCCAGGCAGCAACCATTCCACCTGTGTTGCCGGTAGTTCGCGCAACACGCCTATGCGGATCACGACGCAGTTGCAATCCGCTCAGCCAAGTTGCTCCAGCACCTCGGCCGCCTCGAACAGTGCGGCCTCAATGCGGTTGCGCTGGCGGAGCAGTTGCGTCCAGAGGAAGCGGTGTGCGGAACTCGCTGGGTCCAGCTGCGCCAGCTCGCGCAGCGGGGCGAGACGCAGCGGGGCGAGACCGGGCAAGACCGGCAGTTGCAGCGCAGGGTCAACCTCAAATGGTCCATCGATGGTGAAGAGCGCCGGGTTGATGATGCGCGTCACCCGCAGGGTCGCAGCGTTCCAGGCCGCAACATCGCCGGCAGGGCCGCGTTCAGCAGCCTGGCGCGCCACAGCGTGAAAGCGTTCGGCGGCCCGCAGCGTCCCGCTCAGGTCAAGGTACTGCCCGGCAACCGCCTGCAGGTCCCGCAGCGCCACGATGAAGTCGTTCGCTGCTGGGGTGAAGTTGTAGGGATGCGCCGCCGGCTGGCACATCTGGAGGACCAGCGTGACATAAATGCGAGTGTCGTCCGCCAGGATGTTTGCATCGGCTTTGTCGAGGGTATCCTCCGGCGAGTGCCACCAGTAGGCTCCGCCACTACCGCCGACTGCTTTGCGGTCCGGGTGGCCCGGCGGCAACATGCGGTACGCGCCCATGCTCGGCAGGCCAACCCCGAAGAACGACTGGTCGCCAGCCTTCAGGGGTCTGCGCACGTTCGGCTCCTGACCGGAAAGCTCGCGCACGACCGCTGCAGTGATGTGCTCAACCTCGCCCATGTTGTAGCGGCAATCCCACACTTCCGTCCCGCGCACGCCGGGCGAGTCGATGTTCAGGTAGCCGAGGCAGCGTGCGCGCAGCTCGTGGAAGCGGGTATCGGCGTACCAGGTGGACCCAGAGTAGCGCCCGGTCGAGTGCCCCGGCCACCAGGCGAAGCGCACGCCGTGGCGCAGGTGCGCCCGCTGCTGTTGCAGCACGCGCGCCATCTCGAGCAGCGCAGCATCGCCGGTGGCGTTGTCGGTGATCCCCTCGTACCAGGAATCAATATGCGCCCCGACCAGCAGAAAGCGGTCGGTCGCGTCGGGCGCGCCTGGGTCGATGTCGGCGACAACCAGCGGCAGCCGCATCCAATCGGTGAGGACCTCCGCCCGCATCCGCACCCGCACCGTCCCCGCCCGGCAGCGTTCTGCCAGGCGCTCGCCAGCAGCGCGCGTTGTGCCGAGCACCGGCAGGTTCGGCAAGCGCTTGGCCGATTGCGGGGTCGGCGTCCCCCAGACGCTGGTGCCGATCATCTCGTGGACAACGTGCTCATCGGAGGGCCAGATGTGGATATGCCCGGCAGCGCCGTGCTCCTGGGCACGACGGATGCCGTCTGGCCCACCGTCCATCGTCAGGACGATCTTGCCGGCGACATCCAGGCCGCTGTAATCCCCAGCCACCGCGCGATGCGAGAAGATCATCGCGCCTTCTTCCGGGCGCTCGAACGGCACGAACACCAGCTCGGCAACCAGCCCGCCCGGCCCAGTCGATGCACCGAAGGAGCGCGTGCGCACTGGGACGCTTTCCAGCACGTTCCCGCTGGCGTCCAGCACGTCCAGCGCCGAGTCGCGCGGCCAGGAAATCAACGAATCGAACGAGAGCAGCTCGGCACGCAAGCCGTATTCCAGCGCGCGGTCGCGCACGTACTCGGCTGCCGTCCACTCATCGGCTGTGCCGGAGTCGCGGAACAGCGTGCTGAACCGCACCAAATGTTGCTGCAGCCGCTCGGCTGATACTTCGGCCCGCGCGGCGGCTTCCACCGCTGCAGCGCTCATCGACATCACACCCTCCCTCTGCTCCAGCGCCTGTCTCGTTGGGCGACACGATAGCGGAGCCTGCCGCATTCGGGAACCCTGCTTCTTGGGTCAGCCCTGCTCGACTGCGTGCCAGCCGCCGTCGCGCGCTGACGCCAACGCCGCTTCGATGACCGCCTGCGCGGCGACCCCATCGGCGAAGTTCGGCGTTGGGGACGGTTGGCCATCCCGAATGGCGTCGATGAAGCGCCGCGCGATCACCGTGCGGTCGTAGGCATCGCTGGGCAATGCGAGGTTCCGGTACTGCTTGTCACCGTTGAACGCGCCACGCAACCCACCGGCCCGTTCGGCGACGACGCTGCCCCTTGTACCGTGCACCTCGACGGTGAACTCGCTGATATCCCAGCCAATCGGCACGCCCCGGATCGTCGAGAGCGCGCCGCTGGTGTGCTGGGCAAGGATCACGAAACTATCGGCGGCTGTCACTTCGACCGGCTCGCTCCCGTCGCTCAGTTGCACCCGTGGGTGCATCACCGCCGTGCGCGCGGCGACAGCCGCGATCGGGCCGCCATACCAGAGGGCGAAGTCGATCAGGTGCGGGCCTGCGGAGCTGGCCAGCAACCCGCCCGCCTGCTCCGCAGCGGTGAACCAGGCGACTTTGCTGCTGCTCCAGTCAGGGATCTGCAAGTAGTCAATCGGGTTGAGCATCATGCGGGAATCGACGCTGGTGACCTCTCCGAGGTCGCCTGCCTCCTGCATGCGGCGCGCTTCGGCAAACGTCGGGGCGAAGCGGATCTGGAAATTGATCATGCCGACCAGGCCGGAGGCGTCGAGCGCAGCCCGCATCGCGCGGGCCTCGGCCAGCGACGAAGCCAGCGGCTTCTCACAGAAGACATGCTTGCCGGCAGCGATCGCTTCCAGCGTCATCGGCGCGTGCAACTTGGGTGGGGTGGTGATGACAACGGCATCGACCCACTCCAGGAGCTCGCTGTAGCGTGCCGTCGCGCGTTCCACGCCGAAGCGCGCGGCGGTGGCTTCGGCCCGCTCCCGCTGCGCCGAGCAGACGCCCGCCAACGTCACCCCTTCGATTCGGGCCAGACTCTCCAGGTGCATCACACCGACGCCCGTCCCGACGACGCCGACGCGTATGGACGTGCTCATGATCCTCCCCCGCTGCGGTTCGGCAGGTATCCAAAAAGCCGGCACGTTCCCCAGC
>QEUZ01000442.1 GCA_003577355.1 Chloroflexota bacterium
GAACGGGAGGACGATCACATCGGCAGCCCAATGCGCGGGGACGCCGCCGGAGCTGGGCACGGCTGTACCGTCGGGAGCGGCGGGGTCCGGCGCTTTGAATAGCACCAGTTCGTGCAAGCCGTGATAGTGGCCTTCGAATTTGACGATGACGTTGCGGCCGGTCGCATGGCGGGCGACGCGCAGTGCATGCATCGTCGCTTCGGTGCCTGTGCTGGCAAAGCGCACCTTTTCGGCGCAGGGGATAATGTCGATCAGCTCTTCGGCCAACTGTGCGTGGAACCGTGTCTCGCTGCCGGCCACGACGCCTGCCCGTAATCCCTGAAGAATGGCCTCTTCCACGGCGGGGTGGCCGTGACCGAGCAGAGTGGCGCCGTTGGACATGTTGAAGTCGATGTGTCGCACGCCTTCCAGGTCATACAGGTGTGCGCCCTCACCGCGTGAGACATAAAACGGCCGCCCCAGGCAGGGGTGCATGCGTGCAGCCGCGGAAACCCCACCGGGGAAGACGTTCAACCCACTGTCGTAGAGATCAGCGTGTGGGTCCGTTGCGTGCATCGTGGTTCCTTCCCAGCGCGACTCAACCGGCAACTTGACGGGCGAAATAGAGTGCTGTTTCCACCTCGTTCGACTGGCTCGGATCGTACAAGGTGGTATCCAGCCCGCATAGGGTAAACCCGGCTGAACGGTAGAACTGGATCGCCGGATACGCCAGGTTCGAGGTCTCTAGCCAGATGCAGCGCATTCCGGCGTGCCCGGAGGTTGCGAGCAAGGTGCGCATGAGCGCACTACCGACTCCTTGGCGGCGGTGTTGTGCTGAAACATAGAAGTGCCAGATCTCGGTGCGCCGGTTCCAGATCTGATGGCGGAACGCCGCGAAGCCGACGATCTCTTCCTGGCGGAGCGCCACGAACGCGGGGTTATCGTCCGGGTCGTCCAGAGGGAACTGTTTGACGACGGGTAACGCGTGCTGTTCCACCACGAGCTGGAACCCGGCGTCAGATGCAGCAACTCGGTAGGTGGCTGTTGTCGTGAAGGTTCGGTTGATCGCCAATACTGCGTCCCTGTCAGTGGCAGGGTTGTAGTCGCGGACATCAACAGCGTTCATCGGCACGCCTGACGCCAGGCGTCCAGCTCGAGCCGCTTCTTGAGTGCGTTGAAGTTTGCGGCGTTCGCCTGTGGGCAAAAGCTTGTTGTTACGCCGCTGTATTCGATGACGAAGACCGGCTTGCCCGCGGCGACGAACGCGTCCCAGACGGCACATTCGTTGAACTGGTAACACTGTTCAACCGTCGCAAAATCGAACCAAGCGAGTAACTGGGTCGCCTGGTCGCCGTCGTTCTTCAGTCCGATCGCCAAACCGCGGGCGTGAGCCGCGTCGGCCAGCCAGCGGTTGTAGCGCAGTTGGTCGCTGGCGCTCAGTGGAAAGCCGGTCGGGTTGGTGTATCCGTTGACATTGTCCGGGTCAACGGCGTCAAAGCCCTTCGCCTGACACATGTCCATGCGCGCCTCCATGATTGGGCCGAGGATGTCGAGCCTGCGAATGTCGAGCCAGCGTTCCCCCGGCCAGCCATCCAGCTCGTTGCCCTTTACCGCTGCCGGGAACTGCCCAGCGTCCGGCCGCCAGTCTTCCCAGGAACCGGCGCTGATATAGCAGACGACGCGCTTGCCTGCGCTGTGGAGCGCTGCGACAGTGGCAGCGCTGGTGTCGAAGCCATCGAGGTTGTACATCGCGACGTTCAATGACGTGTCGATTACGCCGGTGTACTGGATCTGCCAGGAGGTGTTCAGCGCAGGTTTCCAGTAGCTCACGGCCGGCGGAGTGCGCGTTGCGGTAGGCAGCGGCGCTGTGCTGACGGTAAATGTCGCACTCGCACTCCGCCGGCCTGCCGTCGCCTTGACCGTATGGCGACCTGAACGCGCGTTGGCCGGGACGACGAATGTCGCCTGGAACGCACCGGCCGCATTGGTGCGCGCGGTTGGCATGCCGCTGGTGGCATTGTCCCATGCGAGCGTGACTGTTGTATTGGCAGGGAAGCTCATGCCACTGACGCTGACGCGCGTCCCGGCGTTGCCACGGGTTGGGTCCAGCCGCAGGGCAGGGGACGCTGCTTCGACGCCAGGTGCGGCGCGCAATGCGGTCAGCGTTGCCAAGGCCAAGACGAGCGCGAGACAAACCAGAACGATTCGCGTGTCACGCAGTTGCACCGAAATGCTCCGATCCGACCAGCCTGGCACTCATGTAGCCACAGTATGCCTGCCTTTGACGCTGCGCAACAGCATGTGCCACTGCAGGATTGACCGCACGTGGGCTGATGGCTAGAGTTGTGCCACGGTCTTCAGTTCGGGAGCAGGCAAGACTCTTGGCGCCGAAGGAGTGAGGTGTTCCATGAGTGCCGATTCGGTCGCAGCCGCGCCGAGTGCTGCGACGACGTCACGTGCCGCCGCAGTGCAGATGATCTACCGCGTTGCCTGGATGTCGGTCATCCTCGGCCTCTTCGTGCAACTGCTGGTCGTCATTGCGCTGGTTTTTGTCGGTGAGCGGCTCGGTAGCGTCGAGAAACTGATCAATGACACGGCCCGGAGCGTGACCTGGCCGTTTATCGTTTGTGTCGGCATTGCGTTTGGGAAGGCTGCCGCGAAGCTGCGGGCGCCTGCGGCGACGGCGCGTTTCATGGGCATTGGAGGCCTGCTGGCCGCTCCGGTCGCGTTTACCGCGGCTCGCATGGTGCATAAGTCTCTGGGACAGGCGCTGAGCCTCGATGCTGCCGGCGTCGCGACGTGGGCGGTGATCAGCCTGACGATCCTGAAGACGGCGCAATATGGTTTCCTCGGCAACGCGCTGGGGCGCATCGAAGACAAGCCATGGGGAGGTTGGAAAGCGCACGCTGCCGTTGGGTT
>QEUZ01000443.1 GCA_003577355.1 Chloroflexota bacterium
GGCCAGGCGAGCGACTGCCGCTCGTCGTTGCAACGCATGCTGCCGGCCCGTTTCGCGCAGCGGAAATGCGTTGGGTGGCAGGCGGTTCGCACGTTCCGCTCGACTCGCTCGCCATGTTGTGCGCACAGATCGAAGCGTGGGACGGCATGCCCGCCGCTCCAGATGCGCTGGCTCATGCCTCAGCCGAGGCGCAGGCAGCGGCGAGACGCCGAGTGCAACAAATGACCGAGCAAGCGGAAGCACGTGTACAAGCCGGACTCGCTCGCCAGGTAGAGGCCGCAACGCACCGTCTCCAGCGCGAGCTCGCCCGCTACCTGATGGTTATGAACGCTGCACCGAACGACCCAAACACGCGTTGGTATGAGTTGATGCAACCCAGCTCACGCGACAGCAGCACCGCCACCCGGCTACGCACCTGTCTCGACCGCCTCGGTGGCTATCCAGTGTGGGACCCGGCTGTGCTATCCGACGCACGTAACGTTGTCCGGCGGCTCACTGAACCTCAGCGGCGAGCGCGCATCGCTGGCAGCGAGATCGACGCAGCGCTCAACGACCCTCGTTGGATCGCCCGATCGTAGGTGAGTACTCGTCAGCGTGACGCAACGTGCTCTCGCCGCCGAATCACATAACTGCACATGTGGTCGCCGGACATCATGTGGCAGTTGCGGGTGATCTCGGCGTCGAGCAGGCGGCGGTAGGTTTCCAGCTCGTAGAAGCAGGCTTGCGGGAAGACGTTGGCAACGCGCTGGATGGCGCAGTTGTATTGCGTCACGGTGTATTCGCCGGGGCCGGTCTGTTCCCAGCTTGCCAGGTAGCCGAGCTCGTCCATGCCGGCGGCGATGGCGGCCACGCGTTCGTCGAACGTGCGCGCGTTGCGCATCCGTTCGTCCAGGTATTCCCAGGTGCGTTCGGCGCGGCGGTTGAACAGCATGTCGACTTTGCCGGGGCCGTCCAGCGCGGCGAGGTCGGCCAGGAATTCGACGACGATCTCGTCGTAGTGGTGGGGGAAGAGGTCTTCGCCGCGTTCGGCCAGCCGGTAGAGCTGGGCGGGGCGCCCGACCGGGCGGCGCACCGGGGTGGAGGTGATGTAGCCATCTTCCTCCAGCGCCGTCAGGTGCTTGCGCACAGCCATGGCGGTGACGCCGATGCGGCGGGCGAGCTGGTCGACAGTCAGGCCATCGGCGCGTTTGAGAGCGTCCAGGATGTCGTTGCGGGTCTTGCCACGTGGTTGCCGGCCAGTGTCGTGGCGCGGCGTCGTGCTCTTGGGTCCGGTCATCGCCGAGCTATCCTCCGTCACAGGCACGGATCATAACATAACGTGGCCGTGGGGCGCTGCATCCCACTGGGGCGCGGCTGCATGGCCGCGAGCCATACGCCGCTGGCCGCGCCTCACCCATGTCCCCGGAGCCCTGATCCGTTCCCCGGAGCGTGCTGTACCAACCGGCTGAAATGAACGGGACCTTTGGGGATTCGGACATCCCCGCCCGCTGCCTATACTCGAAGGCCAACGGCCGCGAGGTCGTTTGGTTCGGTGGTGGCACGTGTGGGAGCATACAAGCCGGTGGGATCTCCTGTGCAACTCCGCAGTGTGCGTCACCAACAGGAAGCGCCGCATGATACCGACGAACGACCGGCTCCGGATGTCCAACCTGTGTCGATGAGTGACGGCGGACAGACGCATCGTGAGCTGCGCTCACGCACGCCAGTGGCGGGGCGCGACCGCGCGCTGGCGGCGATGTCGTATATCAGCGTGGTGGGGCTGGTGCTCTTTGCGGCAGTCCCGGCGCGGCAGTTCCTTTCCCGGCATAACTGGCTGGCGGTGACCCTGCATCTCGTGCGCTTCGGCTGGGTCGCTGGCACGCTGGCGCTGTGGTGGGTTTATGGCGACCACCTGCCGGCCGCGTACAACGTACGTTACTTCGGCGCAGACCTGGCAATGCTGCTGATTGCCGGCGTCCCCTGGCAGACCACCTGGAACTCCGGCGCACTCCCCTGGATCGCTGCACCGCTGGCAGTCACCTGGGCGCTTTCACTCTGTGGCTTTTTCCTGGCGGCAACCGGCCGCACTGCAGACTTCCACGCCTTCGCCAACGCCGACTGGAGCGACGTCACCGTGCGGCGCATGTGGCTCACCCGTTCGCCAGAGCAGGAACGGGAGATGGCGCTGATTGCGCGCGAACGGCAACTGCAGCGGATCCAGCATTCCAACCGCTTGGTGAGCAGCGAGCGCGAGCGCCGCAGCCGCATGCTCGAGATTGAGGAAGAGATCGGGCGGTTGGAGAAGCTACGGATGCATAACGACCACCTGCTGGGGGTGGGGGAGATCAGCCGCAAGCGCTACGACCAGTTGCAGGATGAGATCGACCAGGAGATCGCCGCACTCACCAGCCGGATCCACGAGATCCAGTCGCGCATTGCCATGCCGGCGCAGATCGTGCCGGACCGCATGCGGGTGCACCGCATGGAGCGGGATGCCGAGAGCCAGATCACGACACTGGCGATCGTGACGCCCGATGGCGTGCCGTTGTTCAGCTACGGCCAGTTCATGCTGGATGAAGCGCTCGTCACCGGCATCCTCAGCGCGTTCGATAGCCTCAGTGAGGAAGTCTTCGGCTCGCGAGTGCATAAGACAAACCTGGCCGAGGGCAAGGTGCTGCACTTCGCGCACGGGCAGTTCGTGCTGATCATGGCCGTCTTCGCCGATGAGCCATCTCCCCGGCAGATCGAGCAGCTCCGCAAGATGCTGCAGCAGTTCGAAGCCGCCAATAGCGGCCCCCTCGCCCGCAAGGCGTGGGACCCCGCCTACCTCCACGAGGTGCAGATCCCCTTCCGGTTCGCCGACCGCATGGGCCGCAGCGAACAGCGCTCGTCCTGACCAGCGTACAATCAC
>QEUZ01000444.1 GCA_003577355.1 Chloroflexota bacterium
CATTGTACCGGCAGAACCGGCCCTGCGCCCTACTACATCTTCGAACTAGCGCTCGTCAGCAGATCATAGATCGACAGCATTTCAGCGTGGAAACGCGCGACCGAGAAGCGCTCCAGCGCTGCGTCCCGCGCTGCCGGCCCGAGCGCCCGCAGCAACTCCGGATCGCGGGCCAGCCGCTCCAGCGTTGCAGCGATCGCCGGCGGGTCACGCTCGCAATACAAGCCGGTACGTCCGTCTTCGAGAATCTCATCGCTGCCGCCGCCATTGCGTGTCGCAACGACCGCGCGTTGGGCCAGCATCCCTTCGACCAGGACAAGCCCAAACGGCTCTGGCCGTTGTGACGGCACGAGCAACACATCGCATTCCAACAGGCGCTCTCGCGCGTCGGGGACAAACCCGTGAAAGGTGGTGATGCCAGCGATACCCAGCCGTTCTGCTTGTTCGCGCCAGGCAGCGTCGCGCCACTCCTGCCCGGGCGGGGCGCTGCCGTAGACATCGAACCGCACGGCAACTCCACTGGCATGGAGCAGCGCAACCGCCTCCAGCGCTTCGCCAATGCCCTTCCGCGGCGTGAGCCGGCCGAGAAAGCACACACGCAGTTCCCCTGGCTCAGCACGCGGGGGTGGAAACTTGGCCAGCGGGAACGGGTCCGGCACACCGTAGTAGAGCACACGCGTCTTGCGTTTGCGCCGCGCGCTGGCGCCAACGAGCGAACGGGCGCTGGAGATTGAGTTCGCCAGCACCTTGCCGGGAGCCAGGCTGAGCAGGGCGCGCAGCAGGCTGGCGTAGGCGCGGGGTTCATCGGCCAGGTTCTCATGCACATCCCAGAGGTGTGGCCGGCGCGCCAGGGCCGCCGCAACCGCGCCACATGGTGCGGCCAGCGTGTTGCTGTGAATGAGCGCCACGTCCCGGCTGCGCGCCAGGCAGGCAATCGCGAGCGAGCCGCGCACGAAGCGCCAGCACAATCGGGGCAGGCGCCGTGGCTGTAAATTGGCGCGACGCAGGATCGCCATGTCGATGTGCCGCACCTCCGCTCCCAGCTCTCGCAGCGCGTGCGTCAATTCGCCTGCGTATGCGATGTCTGTCGGCAGCACCACGAGTGCGCGGTCGTCCGGCCGTAGACCACGCACAATCTCCAGCAGGACACGGTCAGCACCGTAGAGCTCGTCGGAGGGATGCACGAACAGCAGCGTGCGCGCGTTGGTCGTCATGCGTGACCAGGCGCCGGTCGCGGCTGTGCCGCAATCCGCACGAGCGCGGCAAACAATCCGAGGCTGCACCAGTACCAGGCGAGTTGCAGACCTTCAGTCGCCAAGAAGGCCACAAACATGGCGGCGATACCGACGGCCATCGCCAGCGCGATGCGCTCGACCCTGCCACCGCTGCGCGCGCGCAACAGCCCAACGACGCGCACGAGTAGCAGCGCCAGCGCCGTGCCGAACAACAGCACCCCGACCACGCCCCCGTCGTGCAGGATCCGCACAGCGAACATCGTCAGCCAGGCGCGTTCGTTGGATGAGTTGATGTACTCCTGACCGAACGACCCGATGCCCAAGCCAACGAGCGGGTGTTCGCGCCAGTCGCGGAGTGCGATGCGGATGAATTCGAGGCGGAGTCGCACCGAGGAATCGTTGGTGCTGGCGATACTGCCGACCCGCCCTGCAATGTCTGCTTCCCGCACCGCAGGGGTCCAGTTGTGTTCCGCGACCGGGGTGCCACGCTGCAGGAATGTCTGCGTGGGAGCTGGCGTCGGCGTCGGCGCACCGGGCGGCAGTGGAGTCGGGGTGGAGAAGGCAACGCCTTGCGGTGGTTGCGGCGTGTTCGAAAACGGAACCCACAGGGCAACCGTACCGAGGATTGCCAGCGCAAATACTCCACCGAACGCCGTGATCCCGGCCGGCTGCGGCAGCACGCGACGGCGAGGCTGGTAGATCACCTTGCCCAGCGCGATCAGGATCAGCCCACCCAGATAGGCGATCCAGACGGTGCGTGTGAACGAGACTTGCACCGCAAGCAAGCCGACGAGCGACGCCGTCCAGGCCAAGCGCTGCGGCCCGCCGCCGAGCGCCAACAGGGCCAACCCGGTGAGGCCGGCCATCATCACTGCGCTCCCAAACAGGTTGGCCTCATGGAAAGGGCCAGGGATACTCGGGTCAAACGTCACCGGGTTGACCTGGATGCCCAGGTTCACGTCGAGTGCGTGGTACGCAAAATGGGTGACCAGCCCCCAGATGCCGATGCCAGTCGCGATTGTCAGCCACGCCGTGAACACGGTGTACGCCCGCCCAGCGGTGCGCACGGTGAGGGCAACCGCAAAGTACCCAAACGCTGCCAGCATGAGCATCATCCACAGGCGCGTGCTGTTGCCCGGGTCGGGTGCGTTGAGCAAGCCCGGAACCAGGCTCCAGAGCAGCCATGCAAGCACGAAGAGGTCAACGCGGTCCAGTCGCGCCAGTAGCCGCCGCAGGTCGGGCAGGAGCAAGAGGCCGGTCAGTGGCGCGACGATGTGCTCTGGCTTGACCGTCGCCCCAGCGAATTCGGAGGAATAGCGGTTCAGCGCCGCCGCGATCAGCAGAGCGACCACAGCGCCACGCGCGCGGCCAAGCAGCAGTGCCTGCGAGCCGACCAGCACGAGGCAGGTCAGCAAGATCGGGATGCTGCGGAAATCGACCCAGAAGCGGTGGATGCCGAAGATGGCTAGCGCACAGGCCAGCCCCGCTATTCCTCCGGCGATGCGACGGTCGATACCGGCAGCCACGCTCTTCCTCGTGTTCCACTCGTCAGGACAGTGCGATAGACATCGACTGTATGGTCGACCGCCGCTGCCCATGTGAGCGAGCGGGCAAATGCGACAACCCCGGCAATTCGCCGCCGTTCCGCCT
>QEUZ01000445.1 GCA_003577355.1 Chloroflexota bacterium
AATCCCGCAGATCCGCCAAAGGGTGTACATAGTCGCCGCACGGCGCTCGCTCGAGCAGTTCGCGTGGCCAGAGCCCTCCGATGCCCAAGCAAGCAGCTCAATCCGTTCTATCCTGGACACCAAGCCGACCGACGCCCGGCCCATCCCCGATCATGTCTTGCGCTGCCTCACTGCCTGGCAGGAGTTCCTTCGGGCCATGCCTCGCGATGAGAAGATTCCCCATCCGCTCTGGTCCATGGAGTTCGGGGCAACGTATCCATTCGAGGATCGAACTCCCCACTCGATGAGCACGGAAGAACTCGGGCAGTTCTCTGGCTCGCACGGGACGCCGCTGCTCAACGCAAAGTCCCGCGACGAGATGTTGGCGCTGCTCCCATCGCATGCTAGGACTCGGCAGGCGCGATTCCCCGCGTGGAAGATCCACTTCATAAGAATCAACCGGGAGTTCTACCGCTGCCACAAGGCCTGGCTGGACGAATGGATCCCGAAGATCCGCGATTTCCCTTCCAGCCGACAGAAGCTTGAGTGGAACTGCCAAGGCGAGACGGACAGGCGGCTCAGTCGGTATGTAATCCAGCTTCGAGCTTCCGGAGTCCGAGTCAAGCGGGCGACTACTGCTCCGTCCCTCGTTGCGATGACATCCACGCAGGTTCCGATCATTACTTGGGAACGACGTTATATGACGCCGGCAGAGTGCAAGAGACTGCAGAGCATGGACGATCTCCCTCACCTGCCCGAGGCGCACACCCGCGCGTACGAGGCGCTGGGCAACGCGATCAATGTGGAGGTCGCGCGGCGAGTGGTACGCGCCTTGCTCGCGACTCCACCTAGCGATGCGGAGATCCGGGTTACCGATGAGGTTAAGAAGCTCGGAGCGGTAGGCAGCTTATGACCGAGCGATCCACGGTACAGACGATCAACATCCGCCCGGCGGTGAGCGTCTACGCTACCTATCGCCGTCTTAGCTACACGCCGTGGTATGCCATCGCCGAGTTCGTCGACAACTCCACGCAGAACTACTACGACCACCGTCCCAAGCTGCTTCCTGCCTACAAGAGCGAGACCAGTCCGGGCCGACTGGTAGTTAGCGTCTCCTATGACGCCGAGAAGAACAGCCTGGAGATCCGGGACAACGCTCACGGTATGGACATCGGAGAGCTCGCCCGTGCGGTCGTCCTTGACAGTCCACCACCCAACGCCTCCGGGCGCTGTGAGTACGGGATGGGCCTTAAGACGGCGGCGTGCTGGTTTGGATCGTCATGGACCATCAAGACCAAACGGCTCGGAACCACACGCGCGCTCGTCGCCCGCGTTCACGTCCCCGATCTTGTGGAGAAGCATCTCGACGAGATCGAGGTAACCGAGCAGCCAGCGGAGAGCAGCGAACACTACACGGTGATCACGATCGAGGGCCTGTATAAGCCCATCCGCGGCCGCACGCCGGGACGCATCCGCGAGCAGCTCGGCAGCATGTACCGCGAAGATATCCGCTCCGGTGAGGTCGAGATCCGTTGGAACGGCCAGCAGGTGGAGTTCGAGGAGCCTCCTATCCTTGAGGAGGCTGCCTTGGGACGCGCAGCCACGCGATGGCGCAAGGATGTCAGCTTCGAGGTTCCATGGGAGCCACTTGAAAAGTCGCTCAGGGTGCGTGGTTGGATCGGCATTCGCAACCCAGGATCTCAGCGCGACGCCGGCTTCGCGCTTCTGCGCCGCGGACGAGTTGTGATCGGGGGGCCAGGGGAAGGGTACAAACCGAGCGATGTGTTCGGGCAAGGGAATACGTTCCGGTCACAACGCCTCATCGGCGAGCTCCACATGGACGACTGGCCGGTGACTCAGGCCAAGGATGCGTTCGATTGGTCCGGTGGGCTCGAAGATGAGTTCATCGAGGAGCTCAAGCACGTCTGCCATGACTACATGGACAAAGCCGAAGGGTACCGGCAGCCGGGGAAGCCCGTGACACGCACGGAGATGCAACAGGCGTCCGAGCGTACCCAGCAGATCCTAGCCAACCCGAGCTTCAGCGAAGCCATTGCACAGGAGATCGCGTTCCCCGAGCCGCCAAAGCCGCCCGAGGTGGAGGAGGCCGACGCTGCGAAGCTTAGAGCAGTGAGCCAAGGCCCAGTTACGTTTAGGGTCCCGATCGCGCCCGACGAGTGGGAGTTCCGACTTCATTGGCAAGACCAGCTCAGCGATGCGCACTGGATGAGCGTGGAGTATCCAACCGACACCACCACGGACATCTTCCTGAACATGGCTCATCCATTCTTCGCCCGATACATCGACGACAAGGGTTTCCTTGAGCTTCTTCAGAAGTTCGTGCTCGCGCTGGCGCTTGCCGAGCGCCTTGCGCGCCGCCTGTCGAGAAACGGGGCCATCACTCCTGGCGACTTCCGAAACTACATGAACCGCGTGCTCAGGCACGCGGCCGAGATCGAGGCCGAGTATGAACCCTGAACCGATAGGCATGGACCCGCTGGGCCAGCCGGGGCGCTTGCGCGACATCGACATCGATGGAGCTGAGATTACGCGGCTCGGTGACGGGCACCGGGAGAGGCGAGAGATCGCCGAGGATGAGTGGGAGGACGTGGTGGACACGGCTGCCAGAGCGCTCGCCCAATGTCCCGACCCGAGCGGCCCGCCTGCGCGGGCAACTGGGCTGGCCTTGGGCAAGGTCCAAAGCGGGAAGACGATGTCCTATACAGCTCTCATCGCGCTCGCAGCGGACAATGGCTATCGGGCAACCGTCGTTCTGGCAGGCACGAAGAACCCTCTACGTCAGCAAACGTACAACCGATTAAGCCACGACCTTCAAGCCGGTCGCGGACACTTAATCGCCTTCGACAATCCGCTCCCGCACGACGCAGATGTGATCCGC
>QEUZ01000446.1 GCA_003577355.1 Chloroflexota bacterium
CAAGGTCAATCGTCAGGTGCAGGTCGTAGCCTTCGCGGTCGAGATGCAGCAGGTTGTTGAGCCACTCACGCGCTGCGCTCCCACCCTCTTGACCAGAGAGATAGCCGTCGAACGCAGATTCCAGGTTGGTGCTGCCGTATAGGAGCGGCGAATAGTAGCCGGTCAACCCCCACGTGGATGGTTCTGGCCAGGTTCTTGTCCAGCCACCATCGTCTGTTGGGAGGGTTTCGGCCAGCACCCGTCCTTCCGCATCAAGAATACGGCCGCGCCGTTCGTCGAACTCGGCCAAGCGCCGGCGCGGGTCCATGACGACATCACCGTTTGGAGCCGTTTCTACACGCTCCAACGTGCGGGCGCTTTCGACAATTTGCACGCGCGCGAGTTGGATCGAGATCAGCAAGAAAGCGACACTGACCAATGTCACCCATCGCAACATCGCCCGACCGAATACTGGCAAGTGTGTCGTGCGGTAAGGCCACAAGCTGGTTGCAAGCAAGACACCGATGCACGCTAAACACAGCAGCCAGCCCGTGGCGCCAAGCCGCTCGCCTCTGACCAACCCCCAAGCGGTCAGTGCCAGTGCAGCCGCAAATGTCGTGACGCGCAGGAGCCGCAGGATCATGCGCGTGAGCTGCTTTCCGAGATTCGCAACAGCAGCCCGATGATGATGAAGTTTGTCAGGAGCGAGCTGCCGCCAGCACTGATGAACGGCAGCGTTATGCCGGTCAGTGGGATCAAGCGCACCGTCCCTCCAACGATCAGCAGCGTCTGTATTGCAATAGTTGTGGTCAACCCGGCTGCCAGGTAGCGTCCGAATGCATCGCGTGCGTTCAGCGCGATGTGGAAACCGCGCGCTACCAGCAGCAGGAAGAGCATCAACACAGCCAGGGCGCCGAACAAGCCCAGCTCTTCGCCAATCGCTGCAAAAACGAAGTCGCTATGGACAGCGGGAATGAACACAGGATGCCCCTGGGCAAGGCCAGTCCCGAAGAGTTTTCCGGTTGCCAGTGCATACTCCGACTGAACTTGCTGATATCCGAGATCGAGTGGGTCGGCCCAGGGGTCCAACCAGTTGGCGACACGGATCGTGACACGGTCGAACAACTGATAGGCGACATAGACGCCAACCGCGAACGCGCCGAGGCCAAGCACCACGTAGCTGAGTTTGCCGCTGGCGAGATACAGCATCGACAGGAATACGCCGAAGAACAGCAAGGCGGTTCCGAGATCGTTCTGAGCGACCACAACCAGCAGCGAAAAGGCCCACATCAGCGCAACCGGCATGAGATACGGGATGGGTGGCAAGCGGAACGGGCCGGCGCGATAGGACGACGAGATCAGCTCCTGGTTCTCCGCGAGGTAGCCGGCGAGGAACACGACGAGTGCGACCTTCGCGATCTCCGACGATTGAACCGTGAACGGACCAACATTGAGCCAGAGACGCGCACCGTATTCCTCAGTGCCGAAGAGCATGGTGAAGAGCATCAAGCCGATGCCACAAAAGGCCCACGTGTATTTGTAGCGACGCAGCCACGCGATGTTCCGCACCAGTGTAATCATCAGGAGCAGGAGGATGATGCCAAACAGCAAGTAGATGAGCTGGTTGCGTGCCAAGCCGGCATACCCCGGACCGCGCGCTTCCAGGTCCGGGCCAAGGCGCTGGATTACCAACAATCCCAACCCACAGAGTGCGGCGGTAAGCGGAAACAGCACCTGGTCGCCACGGAAACGTGAGAGACTGAACCAGATCGACACGGCGAACACGATGCCCATGAACGCGAGCGATGCCCAGATGTCGCGCCAGTCCCAGTTCAAATCGCGTGTCGAAGCGAGATAGATTGTCAGCAACCCGACAACCGTCATCGCCGATGGGACGACGAGGAGCTGCAGTTCAGTGAGGCGTAGCCGGGAGCTGAACATCGATCAGGCAGAACCTTGAGCGGGTCGCCCAAGTATCGGCGCTAGTCGTTCTCGCACGTCGGGAGTGATTCGTTCGGGGCTGGTAATGACCGCATTCGCGAGCGCTTCCGCGCAGCCCCGCGAACACGGAGGCAATGGCTGCTCAGCTAACGCGCGCACGATGTTCTGCACTGCGGCGGTCATGGCGAGAAGATTCGCGATAACGACATCCACACTCACGTGCTCGTCCGATGTGTGCCAGACATCATAGTCGGTCACCATCGCCAGGCACGCGTAGCAAAGCTGCGCTTCGCGCGCAAGGCGCGCTTCTGGGAGTGCAGTCATCCCGATGACGCTGCAGCCCCACGAGCGATAGAGCTCCGATTCGAACCTGGTTGAGAATTGTGGCCCCTCGATACAAACATAGGCTCCACCCACACGCACTGGTAGGCCCCCTGCTTGTGCAGCGGTTGCCACTGCATCGCAGAGGTCGACGCAAAACGGTTCCGCCAGCCCGACATGGGCCACGATGCCATCGTCGAAAAATGTGCGACGCCGGCCCACGGTGCGGTCAAGCGTCTGGTCGGGAATGACGAAACTACGAGGTGGCGCCTCCTGGATCAGGCTACCAACCGCACTGATCGACACAAGGCGCTGCACGCCGAGCATCTTCAGTGCGCACACATTGGCAGCGTAGGGCAC
This sequence comes from Chloroflexota bacterium, assembly GCA_003577355.1. Classification (GTDB taxonomy): domain Bacteria; phylum Chloroflexota; class Chloroflexia; order Thermomicrobiales; family CFX8; genus CFX8. The sequence goes on from QEUZ01000446.1 coordinate 2,602, forward strand.
CTCCGAGGGCGAGAGACGATGCCCTGGCCCATGGCGGCTGAGAAAGGCGACCCGTGTTCCGCCGATTGTGCCAGTACGAATGCGGCTTGAAGGCCGGCCCCAAGGTGTCTCCAGTTCGAATTCTTCGACCTCCGAAAGAAAGGACAGATCGTAGAGCCCACTACCACCGATAATCCCTAACGTTGGAGAGTCCATCCACATTTCCTTGTTGCGAGGGCGCTATCGCACGAGTGTCCCAACCACCGTCCACTGTCGGGCCAGGGTAGCTCGCTT
>QEUZ01000447.1 GCA_003577355.1 Chloroflexota bacterium
GCGGCACGCGTGGTGGGGTGCAGCGACCCGCTCATCATGCGGCGGCACGTGCTGCCGAACGTTGTTGCCCCCATCATCGTCGTCGCAACCCTCGGCATCGCGGCGGCCATCCTCTGGGCGGCTGCTCTGAGCTTCCTCGGCCTGGGGAGCCAGCCGCCGACTCCGGAATGGGGTCGTATGCTTGCTGAGGGGCGCAACTACCTGCGCGAGCAGTGGTGGATCGCGACCTTCCCCGGTATGGCCATCATGATCACCGTACTGGCGATGAACCTGCTCGGCGACGGCCTGCGCGACACGCTCGACCCACGCCAGAGGATCAATGCCTGAGCGGCACGATCGTTGGCCACCTACAACCCGCGCCGCAGTGGATGCCGTGACGCGGCGCCCGGAGAGCAGAGCAGTCAACGTGGGGAGCGACAGCCGTTGTCGCGCTTCTGAAACGGCGTAGCGATCGCCGTACATGTCGGTGATACCGGCCAAGCAATAGGCTACCGCCAGGAACGATGCCTCGTGCTGACAGGCGGTGGACAGATGGCCACAACACTCCGGTCCCTGCGTGAGGGTATTGCTCGCAACCCACGGACACAACGCCTGTTACTCGCCTGTGGGATTGTCGCGTCTGGATGGTGGGTCGCCATCGACGTTGTCGGGAGCCTGCGCTACGCGGGCTACAGCTACGTTGACCAGACGATCAGCGAACTTACCGCGGAGGGCGCACCCACGAGGACGTTTATGACGGTGGTCAGCGGCGTTCCATATGTCGTGTTCATGGTCGCGTTCGGCGTCGGCGTCTGGATGGCAGCCGGCGGACGCCGCGCGGGACGGATCGCCGGGGTCGTGTTGAGCGCTGAAGCGCTCTGGGGGTTCGCGGGCGGGCTTGCTTTCCCGATGGCGATGCGTGGGGTCGAAGCAACACCGCGCAACGAGATGCATGCCGTGTATGGCATCGGGATGCCGATCCTCTTCCTCGTGGCCATCGGTTGCGGGTCACGGTTGCTTGGCGGGCGCTTTCGCGCCTTCTCATACGTGGCCATTGCGGTGATGCTGGTCGCGGGCATCCTGATGATGCCACAGGTTGCGCATGTCGCAACGAACGAACCAACCCCGTGGCTGGGTATTGAAGAGCGCACCAACGCCTACGCCGCGATGCTGTGGATCGCCGTGTTCGCCGCCGGCCTGCTGCGCGCCACCCGCGCCGCCGCCCCCGTCCCGGACACCGTGGTCGTCGCTCCGCAGCAGGTCCGCCCCCTGCAGCCGTGAACCACACCTCACGCAGGCCGCCGCTCGGAATGCGTTGACATAGTCCGCCGGTAGAGTCTGCGCCGCACTCTATAGGCTGCGCAGGCGCACCGCCACGCCCACTGCTACGACACGCTTGATCCCGCCCACCGCACTGTTGCTCCCAAGGGGTGAGCGTCCCCGCAACCTGTGCGAAACTGCTCGCAGCACATCCACCGCGAGGGAGAGGAACCGACAATGACCGAGCAAACGATCGACCCAGGGTTGTACGCGAGCATGGAGTACCGCTGCATTGGGCCACATCGCGGAGGGCGCGTGGTGGCGGTGGCGGGAGACCCGCTGGACCGCAACGTCTTCTACTTTGGATCGACTGGCGGTGGGGTCTGGAAGACGACCGACGGCGGCCAGAGCTGGCGCAACGTGTCGGATGGCTACTTCAGGTACGCCTCGGTGGGGGCGCTGGCGGTGGCGCCGTCGGATCCGAACGTCATCTACGCCGGCATGGGGGAAACGAGCATCCGCGGCAACGTCTCGCGCGGCGATGGGGTCTACCGTTCGGACGACGCCGGGCGCAGCTGGCGACACCTGGGGCTGGCCGAGACGCAGAACATCGGCGAGATCGTCATCCACCCGCACAACCCAGAGGTCGTCTACGTCGCGGCGCTGGGGCATGTCTGGGGGCCGAACGCCGAGCGCGGGGTCTACCGCAGCACTGACGGCGGCGCGACCTGGCGGCTGGTGCTGCACAAGAGCAGCAAGGCCGGCGCGGTCGACCTGAGCATCGACCCGACCAACCCGCGCATCCTCTACGCCACCATCTGGCAAGCGGAACGCGGGCCGCACTACATGTCCAGCGGCGGCGAGGACAGCGGCATCTGGCGCACGATGGACGGCGGCGAGACCTGGCAGGAGCTCTCGCGCCGGCCGGGGCTGCCGCAAACGGGGGTGTACGGCAAGATCGGCATCGCCGCCTCCGGGGCCAAGGCGGGGCGGGTGTACGCCATTGTCGAGCACGAATACGGCGCGCTCTTCCGCTCGGACAACTACGGCGATTCCTGGTCACGCGGCAGCGAGGACCGCGACCTGCGCACCCGCGCCTGGTACTACCACCACATCTACGCCGACCCGCAGGATGCCGATGTCGTCTGGGTGCTGAACGTCGACGCCTGGCGTTCGATCGACGGCGGCAACACCTTCAGCGTCGTCCAGGTACACCACGGGGATACCCACGCCCTGTGGATCGACCCGCGCGACCCGCAGCGGATGATCATGGGGGACGACGGCGGGGCCGAGGTGAGCTACACCGGTGGCGCGTCGTGGTCGACGATCCTGAACCAGGCGACCAGCGAGTTCTACCATGTCACCGTCGACAACCGGGTGCCCTACCGCGTCTACGGCGCGCAGCAGGACAACACGACCATCTCCGTCCCCAGCCGCTCCAACAGCGGGTTCATCTCGACCAGCGAGTGGTACACCGTCGGCGGAGGTGAGAGCGGCTACATTGCCGTCAAGCCGGACGACCCGGACATCGTCTTCGCCGGCTCCTATGGCGGCCTGCTGACCCGCTACGACGCCCGCCACCGGCTG
>QEUZ01000025.1 GCA_003577355.1 Chloroflexota bacterium
GCGACCGACAACTGCGACCCTGGCGGAGTGTACTTCGGTACGAGCGACGGCGATCTGTTCCACACCCGCGATGGCGGCGAACGCTGGGAGAAGCTCGCCTCCGGGCTACAAGGGGTACGAAGCGTGTCGGTCGAGCACTGGTCGTAGGCAGCGCATCGCGGAGCAGCGGATGTGCCGCTGACGTTTGCGACAAGGATGTCACCAGCGTGCGGTGTTCAAGGGTTCCTTGATCGCGTTGCAGCAGCTTGCCGGGCGGCACAGTCGCAGGCGATACTGCCGGCCATGGACGCACTGCCGATGCTCAACATCCTCGGAGAGAAGGTCGCGCTTGGTCCGTTGCGCCCTGAACTGTTGGCGCTGTACCTGCGCTGGCGGAACGACTTTGCGCTGATTGGCAACCTGATCGACGTTGGCCCGGTGACGCTGGAGCAGGAAGAGCAGCGTATGGCGGAGAGCGAAACCGACCCGGAGTCGGTGCGCTTCCTGATCTACGATCGCGCTACGCTGCAACCTATCGGAATCACCGCGCTGAATGGCATCGACTACCGCAACCGCGTTGCTGATTTCAGCATTGTGATCGGCGAGCGGGCCTTCCATCGTCGTGGCTACGGCACGGAGGCGACCCAGTTGATGTTGCACTATGCCTTCGATGCCCTGGGCCTGAACGCCATATTTCTGGAGCTCTTCGAGTACAACCCGGGCGCGCATCGCGCGTATGCCAAAGCAGGGTTCCGCGATGCCGGCCGGCGCAGGCAGGCGCACTTTGCCGATGGACGCTTGTGGGACATTCTCTATATGGACTGCCTGGCGGAGGAGTTTGTGCGCCCAGCATTCATCCAGCCATTCATTGCGGAACGCAAACACTGAATGCTGGCGGAATAGACACGCAGAATGCCGACGGGCGAGCTTCGTTGCTCGCCCGTCAACCCTCGATGTTCGTCATGCTCGAATCTACCGCTTCCGGAACAGGTTGACCCAGTCCCGGCGACCTGTCTCACGTGCCAGGTCGTGCTGCTTGAATTCGACCAGCTTGGACATCATGTAGCTGTTCATTGCGTTCCGCCCCTTCCGGCTCCGCGACGCTGCTGTCTGGTCGATGCGCTCCGTTGCGTTTGGTCCGGTTCGTCCCGTCCCTCATCGACATCATTAGAATAGTTGCTGGCCGCGGAGAGCGGATCGACACTCAGACCGGTTTTCCGCCTGTCCGAAAGTGCAGGGCCGGGAGGTCGAAGTGATTGCCGCCAGCAACCTCGGCGACCCCCAGTTAGGAGTTGGGTGATGCGGCAAGTGCGGATGCTGATGCGCGGGCTGGTACGCCGCTGTCCTCGTTGTGGGTCGAGCGGGATATTTTCGAGCTGGTTTGGGTTGCGCGATGTGTGCCCGCGCTGCGGGTTGCAGATCGAACGCGAAGATGGCTACTGGGTCGGCGCGATGACGATCTCGGTCGTCTCGACAATGCTGCTGTTTGTCGTTCTGATGGCGGTCGCTGTCATCTGGACGTGGCCCAACCTGCCGGTGGTAGAGCTCATCGCTGGCGGGGTTGTGGGGAGTATCGTCTTCCCGATCGTCACCTATCCGATCTGCAAGTCCCTCTGGCTCGCGACAGACCTGGCCTTCTTCCATGTTGAGGCGGGGAAGCTGCCTTCGTCAGCTGAGTGACAGGCCAGGAACGCACGCTGGCTCACCCCTCCAACGGGGTGATCGGCAGTTCGCTGGACGCACCCCACTCTGCCCAGGAGCCGTCATAGACACGCACCTTGCCGGCGCCGAGCGCTGTCAGGGCCAACCACGGCAAGGCTGCAAGTGTGCCGTGCAGCCCATAGACGATCACTTCGCTATCGCTGAGGTCAGCGGGCGCTCCAGCAGCGCGCAGCCTGGCGTGCAGGTCGTCCGGGCGCAGCAAGATTGGCGCAGGCCCAGGAGTGAGGAACTGGTTGCGCGGTAGATGCAGGCTGCCAGGAATGCTGCCCTGCCGCAGGGTGTGGCGCCAGGTTTCCACCCGCTCGGATGTGGTGCGGGTATCGAGCAGCAGCAGGCCAGGTTCGCCAAGGCGGGCCAGGATGTCATGGGCATGTGCGAGGATTTCCTCGTTCGACACTGGCGTCAACCGACCGTTGCCATCTGGTGGCTCCGCTGTTGCAAGCCTGCCTCCGGCGGCGTGCCAGGCTTGCAGCCCGCCATCCAACAGCCGGACGTTGAAAAAGCTGTCTCCCTGGAGCATCCAGAGCAGGCGCGCGGCAAAGACGCCCCCGCTCCGGTCGTAGACGACGACGTTGGAGTCGGGATGAATATCGGCCGTGCGGATCAACACATCCCGGCCGGTACGCCCAACGACCATACCGTAGACCGGATTGTTGATTTCTATCGTATCCTGCCACCAGATATGTCGAGCGCCAGGGATGTGGCCCGCGCGATAGTCGCCTCGCCGGGAGCAGTCGAGGATCCGCAACGCTGGGTCATCGATCTGTGCCAGCAGTGTCGGAGCATCGATGAGCAGGTCGTGGCGGGGGTACGTCGCCGCAGCACTGTTCATCGAAGGCGTTGCGAGGTCAGCGGCGCCGAACCGCCCACAGGCGGCGGCGAGCAGGCCGCATCCGCTGGCAAGCAATGCGCGCCGGCTGCAGCGTACCGCGAGGAATTGGGAGTTCACTGGCTCGGAGCCATTTTCAGGTAACTTTCAGGTTTTCTTCACGCGTTGCTCAGATCGCCGGTGCATGCTCTACACACGTTGAACCAATTGTGGCAGCCAATCGGTTCGCCATGATGCCATAGGGGAGATGAGCGCGGACTCATCGGCCACTGCGGGGTGGCGGGGAAGGACAGCGACACAGCATGGGTGTCCCTTCGCGACAGGGAATTGGTCGTGTGCCAGCTGTCCTCTGCATGCTGCTATTGAGCCTCACCCTCCTGGCGGCCTGCTCCGGCTCAAGCTCGTCGCGTGATGACGCATCAACCAGCGCAACCTCCGCTACGACCGACGCAGTCGCAGCGGATGGCACTGCCACAAGCGGGGTGATCGATATTGCTGCGGTTGACCCAACGGCGACGCGCAGCCAGTCGGGGCAAGTGGCAACTGTTGAACCAACGGTCGAGACGAATGCCACGGTTGAGCAGGTGCTCTCGGTGGCCGATATCGTGGAGAAGGTGAATCCGGCGGTTGTGACCGTGATCAATCAGCAACGCTTCTCCGGGTTCTATAACGATGGGTCGGACCTGCAGCCAGCGGGGTCCGGTACCGGTTTTATCATCAGCGAAGACGGCTACATCGTCACCAACAACCATGTCGTTGAGGGTAGCCAGGCATTGCAGGTGATCTTTGAGAACGGCGATACCGTTGAGGCGACCCTGGTCGGCACCGACCCGTTCACCGACTTGGCAGTGGTCAAGATTTCCGGCCCGGTGCCAGCAACAGTGCCCCTTGGCGATTCAAACGCGCTACGACCCGGAGATGCCGTCATCGCGATTGGCAGCGCGCTGGGTGAATACACGAATACCGTGACGATGGGGATCGTGTCCGGGCTGGGACGGAGCCTGCAGAGCCGCACTGGCGGTTCGCTCGAAAGCCTGATCCAGCACGATGCGCCGATCAACCCGGGCAATTCGGGTGGCCCACTGATCAACATGCACGGCGAGGTCGTCGGGGTCAATACAGCCGTTGTCCGCACCTCATCATCTGGCATCACGGCCGAGGGCTTGGGGTTTGCGATCCCCAGCGACACGGTCCAGCACATTGCGACGCTGCTGATCGAGGATGGCGAGGTTGTCCGGCCGTTCCTCGGCATCGTCTATCAGGCGATCACCCCGCGCCTAGCCAGCGCCGAGAACTTGCCGATCGACTACGGGGTGCTGATTACCGAAGTCCCAAGCGGGCCGGCCCGACAGGCTGGTGTGCGCCAAGGGGACATCATTACCGCGATCGAAAATGAACGCATCGACCAGGATCACCCGCTCGTCAATATTCTGTTCAAGTACAAGCCGGGTGACACGATTGACATAGAAGTGTACCGGCCTTCAACCGCGGAAACGCTGACGTTGGAGGTTACGCTCGGGACGCGGCCAAGCAACACCTGAGCGCGCTGCGAGTGGACGGCCACCGCTCGCAATACGCACGCAGGTAGCTCCCGCACCCGACTCCGACCGCACAATCCCACTCCCCCTTACCCCGAGGAATCCGTCCGGCAACGGGCGGATTTCCTTTTGTCCTGCCGCTCAGGTTCGAGACCGCCAGTTGGTGTGCGCAGGTGCTCTGCCGCAATTGCCACTGCCAACATGGCCAGCACTGACCAGAATGTCAGCGCCGGCGCCGCACGCGTTGCGCAACTCTGCTACTGCGTTGGCTACGGTTCGTCCTAGGTGTAACCGTTGCTGGCACGAGTCGCACTGGGCCAGCAGGACGCAAGGCTCGTTGCTTGTGGAGATCGTATCTGGCAATCCGGCGGCGCATTCGGGCGTTTCTGGGGCAGAACATGCGGTACACGTGTCGCTTGGCGCACGCATGCGCGAACCGCGCACGTTGCTATCGTTTGCGGTGGCTGCACTGCTGATCGCGTTTGCCGTCAGCCGCGCCAACCTGAACATGACAGCTGTCGGCAGGGTCCTGTCGGATGCGCAGTTGGCCTACCTCGTGTTGGGCCTGCTCGCCTATTACGTGACGTTCCCGCTGCGAGCGGCGCGCTGGCGTCGCATTCTCGCCAGCGCCGGTGTGTCGCCTGCGTCAGGCTACGCCATCCCCGGCCGGCGCGGTCTCACCGAAATCTTCATGATCGGTCAGTTCACCAATTGTGTCGCGCCGGCGAAGCTCGGCGATGGCTATCGAGGCTATTTGCTGAAAAAGCACGCTGGCGTGTCGTTCCCGTTGACCCTCGGGACGATCTTGGCCGAGCGTGTGGTTGACCTGATCCTGTTGTCAACGTTGTTGCTCGCGTCCGGGTTGTATGTGTTCCATGGCTCCACCCCGCAAGACCTGCGGCCCTGGCTGGTTGTTGGTGCAGCTCTGGCAGTGTGTGGGGTGGCTGGCATCGTGTTCGTTGCCCGCAACGGCGAACGAGTCGTCAGGCGGTTGCCGGAGCGGGTCCAGAAGCATGCGGTTGCGCTGGAACGTGGCCTGGTTACGGCGTTTGTCCGTGGTCGGATCGGCCCAATCGCCGCGTTGTCGCTGCCGGTGTGGATCCTCGAAGGTGTGCGGCTGATGGCTGTCGCGCTGGCGATTGGCCTGGACCTCTCGTTCGGTGCATGCCTCTTCATCGGCCTCCTGGCAAGCCTGCTGACGGCGTTCCCCCTGACTCCAGCGGGCCTCGGCGCGGTCGAAAGTGGTGCGCTGCTGGCACTCAGCGCACTCGGCGTCGGCTCAGCTTCGGCCGGTGCGCTGGTGCTGCTCGACCGGGGCATCACCTATTGGAGCCTCTTGCTCGTCGGCGCGGTCGTCTATGTGACCAGCCGCATGCGCTGACAACTCTCGCAATGGAGATGCGATGGCGCTACTCCTGCAACGCCGCCAGCACTCGTGGCGCGGTGAGCGGCAGGGACGTGATACGCCGGCCGGTGGCGTGAGCTACTGCGTTGGCGACAGCGGCTGGGCCTGGGATGATCGGCGGCTCGCCAACCCCTTTTGCGCCGAATGGGCCGGCCGTGGATGGGATCTCGACAACGCGCACGTCGAATGGCGGGGCTTTCTCAGAGTTCGGCAGCGCGTAGTCCATGAACGACGCGGCCAGGAGCTGCCCGTTGGCGTCGTATGCCAGGTCCTCCCAGAGCGCCCAGCCGAGCCCCTGGGTTGCGCCACCGATGATCTGCCCCTCTACCAGCTGCGGGTTGAGCGCGCGCCCGACGTCCTGCACCATGGCCGATTCGCGCAGCGTCACCTTGCCGGTTTCGGCGTCAACATCAGCACGGACGATCTGACAGACGAAGGTCGGTGCCTCGTCGGTGATGGCCGATTTACCCATGCCGTGCACCGGTTCGATCGATGAGCTCCAGTCCATGCTCATCGCGGCGATTTCGCCGACGGTGACCGAGCGGTCGTCGGCACCGCGTACCCGCACGACGCCATCGACGATCTCCAGGTCTTCCGGCGCCGCTTCGAGGTGCGCGGCGGCGATCGCCAGCGTTTGTCGCCTGGCATCCTCGGCTGCACGCATCACCGCGGGGCCGAGGGTGTAGGTGACCTTCGAGCCGCCGCTTTCCCCATGGTAGGGAGCGGAACCGGTGTCGCCGGTTGCGATACGGACATCTTCCAGGCGTACCCCGTAGGTTTCGGCTGCCAGCATGGCCATGGTGGTGTTCGCGCCGCTGATGTCGTTCATGCCGAGCTGGACGATAACGGTGCCGTCCGGGTTGACCCGCACTCCCGCCGTGCAGGCTTCGCTGCTGCCTGGCCAGCTGCCGACTGCCAGCCCGATGCCCGCTTCCCCGGCTAGCCGGGCCTGCCAGAGGGGATGCTCGCGTGCGCCCTCCAGCACCTCCCGCATGCCGATGCGCGGCCATGGCGTACCATCCAGACGCTCGTCGCCCTCGGCGACGGCGTTGCGTAGGCGCAGTTCCAGAGGGTCGATACCCAGCTGGTCGGCTAGCTCGTCGATGGCCGATTCAATCGCGAAGGTCGCCTGCGGCACGCCAGGCGCGCGGTAGGCTCCGGTACCCGGCCGGTTCGTCAGTACTTCGTACCCGACCAGGTCGACGTTTGCGATCTTGTACCAGCCGCCCAGCGAGGGTAACGCCAGCCCCAGCGGAGCGCCGCGATAGCAGCCGGCGTCGAGGATAGCGAGCCCTTGCAGCGCAACGAGGGTCCCATCGCGGGTGGCGCCGAGCTTCAGGTCGATCTCTGCGCCGGACGCCGGGTTGGCAAGCGCCTGTTCCTGTGCGCGAGTCAGGACAACCTTGACCGGTGCGTTGAGGCGTAGCGCTATCCAGCCGGCCAGCGGCGCCAGGAGTGACGCCTTGCCGCCGAAGCCCCCGCCGACTTCCATGCCGACGACTGTGACCATGCTTTGCTTCAGGCCGAGCACCCGCGCGGTGACATCGCGGGTAATGAACTGGCCCTGGGTGCAGGTGTGGATCGTCAGCCCGCCGAACCCGTCCGGCGTGGCGGTGGTGGCGTGTGGCTCCATATACGCCTGATGCACCCAGGGGATGCTGTAGCTGCGCTGAACGACAACATCGGCTTGGGCGAACCCGGCGTTGACATCGCCACGGGTGATGCGACGTGCGCCAGTGACGTTATCGGGCAGGAGCGCGACGTCGGTTTCCCCTGACTCGACTGTGCGAAGCTGGGATGGGTCCCAACCTGCAGGGTGGTTCTTGGCACGGACAACTGGCGCATGCGGTTGCAGCGCAGCGCGCATGTCCATGACAGCGTCGCGCAGGTTGTAGCTGACGTCGACCCCCGTCGCGCCGTCGTCGGCCGCCTGCTCGCTGACGGCAACGACCGCCGCAACTGGCTGGCCATAGTAGATGACCTTGTCGCGCGCCAGGATCGACTCGGCGCGGTTGCTCGGCTCCGGTCCGCTGGGGTGCACGTCGCGCCCGGTGTAGACAGCGACGACCCCTGGCGTGCCCAGTGCAGCGCTGGCGTCGATTGCGCCGATGTCGGCATGGGCGTGGGGACTGGTGACCAAGCGCACATGGAGCATACGCGGAGCGACGACATCTGCGGCGTAGGGCATCGTGCCGGTGACCTTGCGACCCCCTTCGACGCGCCTCGCTGCCTTGCCGATGATCTTCATGTCGGTTGGGCTGCTCATGTGCGCTGGTCCTTTCGATGACGAGCTGAATTAGCGACGCGGTCGCCCACCGCAAGGCAGGCGACCGTGATCATGGCGCTGGCACCACTTCGGTCGGCCGGCCAATTGTTTCTTCATCTCCGGCCTGACGCGCGCAGTACAACCTGTCGTCACAGGCGCAACAGGCGACAGCCTCTCTGTGATCGGACGTCTGCTCCGAGGGAACCGTCACCTGTCGCCTGTCATCTCATCCTTGTCCGTTGTGCAGTGCGTTGCTCACCCGTTCGGCGGTAAGCGGCATCGCCGTCACGCGCTTGCCAGTGGCCGCGGCGACGGCGTTGGCGATCGCAGCGGCCCCCGGGATGATCGGCGGCTCGCCGATGCCCTTCGCGCCGAACGGGCCTGCCGGAGCTGGGATCTCGAGGATGACTGTTTCAATCGGTGGGATCTGCTCCGACTTAGGCACGTTGTAGTCCATGAGCGTCGATGTGATGAGCTGGCCGTCGTCGGCATAGTGCATGCTCTCCCACAGGCCCCAACCGATGGCCTGGGCGGTCCCACCAATGACCTGACCTTCAACCATGGCTGGGTTGAGCTGCCGCCCGACATCCTGGACGGTGACGTACTGCTCGATCTTGACCTGGCCGGTGTCTTCGTCAACGGAAACTGCCGCGATTTGCCCGGAAAAGCCCGGAGCGCGGTCGGTGACCGCTGACTTACCGATGCCGTAGACCGGCTCGTACTTACCGCCGAACGTCATGCTCTTTTGGGCGATGGCGGCGATGCTAATTTCGCGGTCCGGCGCACCCTTGACCCGGCAGACGCCATCGACGATCTCCAGGTCATCCGGCGATGCTTCCAGTTCGGAGGCTGCAATCGCCATGACCTGCTGTCGGGCATCCTCTGCCGCGCGTTGGACGGCTGGTCCGACAGTGTAGGTGACTTTTGAACCCCCGGAGAACCCGGCATACGGCGCGGTGTCGGTGTCACCCGTCTGGACTTTGACTTTTTCCAACGGCATGCCGAACACCTCTGCGGCGATCATCGCCATCACAGTGTTCGTGCCGGTAATGTCGGTCGAGCCGAGGGTCAGCAGCATCGAACCATCGGTGTTGACGCGGATGTTCGCGGCGCAGGGCTCGACCCCACCCGGCCAGCCGCCGATGGCAACACCAACAGCCTTGCCATGCTCGTGGCGGTTCTTCCAGAGCGGATGCTCCTTGATGGTCTCGAGGATCTCCTTGAGGCCGATGCGCGGCCAGGGTGCGCCGGTTGGCTGCGGGTCACCTTCGACCGAGCAGTTGTGCAAGCGGAAGGCGACTGGGTCGATGCCTAGCTTGCCAGCGAGCTCATCGACGGCCTGCTCGATGGCGAACGTTGCCTGTGGTGCACCAGGGGCGCGGTAGGCGCCGTTGCCCGGCTTGTTGGTCAGCACCTCGTAGCCGAGCAGGCTGAGGTTGGGGGTCTTGTAATAGCCACCGGCCATCATTGCGGCGATGCCGACGGGGGTGCCGGGGTAGCAGCCGGAATCGAACACCATGCGGCTCTGGATCGCGGTGATCGTGCCATCCGCCTTGGCGCCGATCTTGATGTCGATGACCGAGCCGGGGGCTGGGTTGCCCATCGACAGCTCCTCAGAGCGGGTCATGATGATCTTGACTGGTGCGTTGTGGCGCAGCGCGCACCAACCGGCGAGTGGCTCCAGCATGATGCCTTTGCCGCCGAAACCGCCGCCGACCTCCATGCCCACCAGTTTGATCTTGTTCTGGGGGATGCCGAGCACGCCCGCGGTGCCGTTACGCGCGCCAAACTGTCCCTGGGTTGTCGTGTAAATCGTCAGGTTGCCGAGCGCATCCGGCGCCGCCAGGGAGCCGTGGGTCTCGATGTAGCTCTGGTGTACCCAGTGCGTGGTGTAGGTGCGCTCAACGATGGCGTCGGCTTCCGCGAAACCTGCCTCGATGTCGCCCCGGGTGAAACGCACCGCGTTGGTGATGTTGTCCGGCAGGCGGCTGATGTCGATATCGTCGCCGGCCACGACTGCGCCATGGTCTGCGCCATCCGCCCAGACCCCTGCATTGGCCTTCTTGCGGATCACTGGGGCATCCGGCTTCATCGCTTCCAGCGGGTCGACGACAGCCGGCAACTGCCGGTACTCGACCTCGACCAGCGCGGCGCCTTCGGCCGCTGCGGCCTCATTGACCCCGAGCACGACGGCGACGGCCTGCCCGTAGTAGATCACCTTGTCACGCGCCAGCATGTGGCCGGTGCGGTTGTCTGGTTCCGGGCCAGATGGGTGGACATCCTTGCCGGTGTAAACGGCGATGACTCCCGGTACCTGCAACGCAGCCGACGCGTCAATCGAGACGATTTCGGCGTGGGCATAGATGCTGGTGACGAGGCGGCCGGACAACATGCCCGGCAACGAGAGATCATCAACATAGCGCATCGCTCCGGTAACCTTGCGGTCTCCTTCGATCCGCTTGACCGCCTTCCCGACGACGGTAAACTCATCAACTTTCGCGCTCATGATCCTCCCTGTGCGCACATAACGTGGCGGCGAACATCTCCCCGGCAATGGCGCGGCATGACAGCGTCCGGCAGGTAGCCCGAGGGACGGTAACCCGTCTTTGACGTGCGGGAATCGTCACCGCAAATGACAGCGCCGTCTAGTCTGCACACGCACTAATCAGTCTATGATAATACATAGCACTCCTTCATCCTGCGATCACAGCGACGGTGCAACCGTTATCTCGCCCAACCGCGCATCCGCTGTGACACGGTGGAGGACGCGTACAGGCATCGCCGCCGCCACACGTAGCGCCGGAACTGTCCCAACACCTGTGAGGTGGCTATGCTCAGTCAGTACAGCCAGAAACACTCCCACGGGGATAGCGCTGGAATGGGTGCGGCAGGAGCTAGGTTGGAACAGTGCATATGTCGTGGAGCAGGAGGTGCTTGGGATGAGTGAGCCAATCAGTATCGGGAGCCCGGCGCCAGACTTCACGCTGCAGTCGTCGGCTGGCGGCTCGGTGACGCTGTCCGACTTGCGTGGCAGTACAGTGGTGCTGGCGTTCTATCCGCTCGACTGGAGTAGCGTGTGTAGCAAGCAGATGGATGACTACAGCGCCAACATCAGCCAGTTCGAGGCGGAAGGCGCAAAGGTGTTCGGTATCTCGGTGGACTCGATCCATAGCCACCGGGCCTGGGCGGAGGCGCGCAAGATCGCCTTCCCGCTGCTGGCGGATTTTCACCCAAAAGGCGCCGTTGCGCAGCTGTACGGCGTCTACAACGAAGAGCGCGGGAGTGCGCGACGGGTCACCTTCCTGATTGATGCGGAGGGGATCGTCCGCGATGTGATCGCCGCACCTGTTGGGGAGTTTACTGAGTCGGGGATGGTGTGCAGCGCGTTGCGCAACGTGGCTGCTGCGTGAGCTTGGGCATTGCTCGGTAGGTGAGCACCACGATCGCAGCGAGCGTTCCGTTCTTTGCCACACGTTACAGCAGTCAGGCAGGTACACAGTTTACGTTGGTCTGACGAATCCTACGGGGTTGGTGATGAGAACATTTCCCGTCGCGTGATGGCCAGTTCCTGCCAATCGCGTTCGTTGTACGGACCGATTCCGTGCTTCTGCAGTGCGGAGAGGACTCTTGGCCGTATTGCTGAGGGGATCAGCGGTGTCACGTTCGTGTTGTATTTCTCCATGTAGAGTAGTGACATGTCGTTGAGGAATGCAAAGTCGCTTGGATTGATGTGCGGCATGAGCGGGCGTACCGCATCGACCCCTTCGTACTTCAACGCCCACAGGGTGAACATGGAGAACCGCTGGCCGGGATTGTGCGGCCAACGGATTGTCGGCGCCGGCAGGTTCTTCAGGAAATCCGGCAACGGCAGGCCGAGGTCGCGGTAGACCTGGCGCACCCAGACGGCGCGCGAGTAGTACTTTTCGGTCACAGGCCGTGCGGACGCCGCGAACGCGCCTTCGACCCAATGCGGCGCACGCTCGATGATGATGCGGAAGATCCCCGGCGTCTGGAGGCCGCGCACAATATGCGCTTCCTCCAGCCCTGCACCGTGGTAGACGGCGTCACGCGAGCGGTAGTCCGGCGGGTCGCCATCCACCAGCGAGCTGAGTGTGCTGATCTCGTGCAGGAGCGTATGGCCGCTGGCAACGGAGTGCAGATCGAGATAGTCGGCGTGGAGCATCGCCACCGATGAGATGAAGCGACCTGCTCGGTCAAGGGCCTGGATGCGCAGGTCGGTAGCGCAAGTGACATCGCGCCGCACGTGCAGATAGCCAGCGCGTTCCAGCCGGAACGTCGGGCCGAAGTCGCAGGTAATCACCTTGAAATCGTCACCCAGCGCTGCCTCGAGCAGCAGATACAGCCCGGTGGAATCTGTCCCACCGCTGAAATTGATCGCGAGGTGACGGCCCGGCTGGCGTGGTTCCATGTGTGGGTCCACCGGCCCAATGTCGAGCAGGTCGTAGGTCTCTCGCAGGATCAAAGCGCAGCGTTCCGAGATTGGGAAATTGAACGTCACGAGCGGACACATCCGACCGACGAGGGTGAGCAACGCCGCTGCAACGCAGTCGTTGTGGACGTGAAAGCCGACTGGGACGGAGTACGTCACCTGCTTGCGAACCACCGACGAAGTGTGTGGAAACCTGCGCGCGACCTCAATCGCTAGCAGCCCGTTGCTGAAGTCTCGTTGCACATGGCTTGAATGAAACGTGACCGAAGCCGCCTGCATCTTCGCATCCTTCTTCGTCGGGACCTCGATCGTCGCGCTGTCACCATAACAAGTCTGCGGCACATTTTTCAGGTCCATCCTCAGGTTCCGGATCGTGAGATCGCTGGTATGCTGGCCGCTGGCTTGGGGCGTCCGCAACGTGCCGGATGTGGCTGGACGTCAGGTGGGACATGAGGAGGAAAGCGTGGCGGAACGAAAGCAACCCGTGCGTTTCGGTATCGCGATGAGCCAGACCTGCCCGTGGGATGAGCTGGTGGAACGCTGGCAGGAAGTCGAGGCGCTTGGTTTTGACACGGTCTGGCTGGTCGACCACTTTATTTCAGGGAATGAACCGGGGAAAGACGAGGATATCTATTTTGAGGCTTGGGCTGCCCTGGCTGGGCTGGCGATGGCGACCAGCAGAATCCGGTTTGGCTGTATGGTAAGCGGCAACACCTATCGCAACCCGGCGCTGCTTGCCAAGCAGGCGGTCACGGTCGACCACATCTCCAAGGGGCGGCTGGAATTTGGTATCGGCGCCGGCTGGTGGGAGCGCGAGCACGCGGCCTATGGGTACCACTTTCCGAGCAAGGGCGAGCTCGTCGATCGGTTCCGCGAGGCGCTGGAGATCATCGAGAGTTTGCAGCACAACCAGCGCACCGATTACCACGGCAAGTACTACTTCATGGATGACGCGCCGTTCGAGCCAAAGCCGCTGCAGCAGCCGCATATCCCACTGGTGATCGGCGCGTTCGGCCCGCGCATGCTGCGGTTGGCTGCGAAATATGCCGACATCTGGAACACGAGGCGCCCACCCGCAGCGGCGCAGGAACTCTCGGAGTTGCTCGATGCCAAGTGCGCCGAGGTCGGTCGTGATCCTGCGGCGATCATGCGCTCGGTTTGGCCGTCTACCGCGCCGTGGGACTCGCTGGATAGCGCGCGCGAGATGACGGAGCAATACCACGCAGCAGGCTTCACAGACCTGATCTTTACCTGGCCGGCGCGGGACCAGGTAGAAACGATGCGAGCGTTCGCGCGCGAAGCTATGCCGGACTTGCGCGGGCGGTAGGCCGGTCGCACGCCTCGTCGTTTCCTCGATGGTGGTACGGCGCGCGCCCGGGGCGACGTGCTGCGCTGCTTGCGCCGCACCAACCTCTTGCGTACAACAGATGCCTGAACGGTTGAAGAGTGAGGGAGCGTTGGAGTGGCCACGAGCGAACGCGAGCGGCTGGAGCGCACCCTTGGGCCGGACCGCCCACTCGTCGCGCTGCAGATCCTGCTGGAGAGCGCCTTATTGATCGGCGCGGTGGTGGAGTTCCTGCTCTTTGGCAGCGGGTATACCCTGGTGGATGTTCTGGTGAACATTGCCGTGGGGCTTGTGCTGGTGGTCGTCGGGCTTGTGATTGCTTCCAAGGCGAAGCGCGACCTCGCCAGGAACTTTACGACCTCACCGACCCCGGTGCCGGACGGTTCACTGGTTGAAACTGGTATCTACGGCCGGATGCGCCATCCGATGTACCTCGGCGTGCTGCTGGTGTCGTATGGCTGGGCTGTGCTCTGGGGGAGTTGGTTTGCGCTCGTCGGTTCGCTGGTGATGACCGCGTTTCTGCTGTACAAGTCGCGCCGGGAAGACCGGCTGCTCATGGGTCGCTACCCGGGGTATGCGGAGTACAAGCGGCGTGTCCCAGGCGGCATTGTGCCACGTTGAGGTTGGCGTGCCCGCTCCATCAACGCACGAAGCGGGCACGGGCCGTCGGGGCGGGTTCTCGGAGCTGCTGTCAACCAAGCACGACCTTGCCGCGGTTCTCGTTGATGTCGATCCGGCAGCCGAATTCATCCGATAGCGCAGCGACTGAGGCAAGGATGCGCGCGCCGTCGTCGGCGTTGGCCAGGCGTGGCGTGCCGCGACGTGGACGGGGCAAGCCGAAACCGAGGGTTACTGGCACAAGCGACAGGTCGGTCAGCGCACCATCGGTAAATGTGCAGATCGGGAGCGCGCATTCCCAGTAATGGGCGCGATGGTGGAACCCGAGCAGCCCGTTGTCGTAGACATCGGCCGGTGAACCAGTGAGCGGGTCGAGCTTCCACATTTCATAGGAGTCGGCCGGCAGCACATTGACCGTTTCAAACTCGAACCATAAGTTCCCTAACGAGTAGAAGATCGGCTTGCCGTTATAGATCTCGATGCCACGCATCTGGTGCGGGCCGCTGGCGGTCACGATGTCTGCACCGGCGTCGATGCAGGCGCGCGCCCACTCGATGATGAAATGCGCGGGTTTGTCGTGCTGGATGTTCGACTCGTGGGCGTGGATGCTCATGATGACCAGGTCAGCCTGGCGGCGGGCGTGGCGAATGCTCGCCAGGTTGCGCTCCAGGTCGCGCTGGTGCGGGGTAGTCCGGATTTCCGGCCCCTCGCCACGGTAGAAGTGCATGCCGCCGGAGTACCAATCGGGGGTAAAGAGCAGCTCGTTTTCCTCATCGTCTAGCGGTTTGGTGAATTCGATCTCGATCGCTTCCCGGCGCATCTCCTCGAACTTGAGCGCCTCGGCGATCTCACGCAGCGTATCGAAGCGCTCGCTGTCCAGATAGAAGCGGGTTTCATAGCGTTGCGAGTTGAGACCGGGGCGACCACCGAAGTCCGGCCGCAGCTCGCCTGCACGTTGGCTGCGCGCGAACGACGACGCGCAGGAGATCATCGCGACACGCCCGGCGCCACTCTCGAAATAGACGGGTTTCGCGGCGTCTTCCAGCGAGAACCCGACTCCGGCGTAGCGCATGCCGAGCTGCTGCATCGCCTCGATGTGCAAGAGCAGTCCATCGGTACCGAAGTCGAGCGAGTGGTTGTTGGCGTTGGCGAACAGGTCGAACCCCGCCCACATCAGATCGGCCCCGACCTGCGGCGATGCGCTCAAATGCAACCCTCCGGCTTCGACCGCCGGGGTCCCCTTGTATTCGTTGAGCAGCATCTCCAGGTTGGTGAAGCTGACATCGCAACCACGAATGATGTCGATCAGCGCCAGCAGCTCTGGGTCGCGGGTATTCCGAAAGGGGCGGGTGATCAGTGCATCTCCAGAACACAACACCGTCATCTGCTGCCCAGCGGACATCGTCAATGCTCCTCCCACTCACAGGCGACCCACGCCGCGTGACGTGGGTCGCACTCCATACCGAATCGACGCTCGTGACAGTCGTTCATTCGCGCTGGCGTGGGTCGAGCGCGTCGCGCAGACCGTCGCCAAGCAAGTTGAAGGCGAGCACCGTAATCACGATCATCATGCCGGGCGCGATGGCCATATGGGGGTAAATGCGGATGAACTGACGCGCGCTGGACAGGTCGCCACCCCACGACGGAGTCGGCGGCTGGACCCCCAGCCCAAGGAAGCTCAATGCCGCTTCGAGGATGATAATGCCGCCGATGCCAAGGGTGGCGATGACGATGACCGGCCCGAGCACGTTTGGGACGACATGGCGCAGGATGATGCGGATGTCGTTGGCGCCAGCAGCGCGGGCTGCCATGACAAAGTCGCGTTCCCGCAAGCTGAGCACGTCAGCGCGCACGATGCGGGCGTACGAGGCCCAGACGGTGACACCGATCACGACAATCACGGTCTTGAGGCTTGGACTGAACACCGCTGCCAGGGTCACGAGCAACACCAGCAACGGGAACGCCATGAGCGTATCGGTGATCCGTGACAGTAGCGAGTCGACCCAGCCTCCAAAGTAACCAGCGGTAGCGCCGACTAAGACGCCGATGGTAATGGCGATCACCGTTGAAATGATCCCCACCATGAGCGCCACGCGAGCGCCGTAAATGGTGCGACTGAGGATGTCGCGGCCGATCCCATCGAACCCGAGGGGGTGCGACCATGATGGGCCTTCGCCGAGCCGGCGTGTGTTGACTTCGGTCGGGGAATAGGGAGCCAGGATCGGAGCGAAGACTGCCATGATGACCAGCAGAATGATGACGATGCCTCCGGCGACACCGGGCCGGTAGCGCTTGAAGCGGCGCCACGAGCGTGAGAGCTCGGAGCGGCGCTGCGTTTGCCGGTCGTCGAACACTGTTGCGCGCGACAGTGCGCTCGTTTCGGGCTGGGTCGTTGCCATCGATGCTTTCCCCTCCTGCCGCTAACGAACGCGGATGCGTGGGTCGATATAGGCGTACGCAAGGTCGGTCAGGATGTTCATAACCACGACGATGATACTGGAGAGCAAGACAATTGCCTGAATGACCTGGTAGTCGAGCCGGAAAATCGAGTCGATGAACAGGCGGCCCACACCTGGCCAGGCGAAGATCGTCTCGACAATGATCGTGCCGCTCATCAGAAAGGCGAGTCGCAGGCCGATGACGGTAACGACCGGCAGCATGGCGTTGCGCACGACATGGCGGGAGACGACGACTCGTTCCATCAGGCCCTTTGAGCGGGCGGTTGTGACGAAGTCCTGACGGAGGATCTCCAGCGTCGAGCCGCGCGCGAGCCGCGCGACGAGTGCCGTTTCCTGCAGCGCAAGCACCATCACCGGCATGATGTAGTTTTTCCAGCTCTGCGAGCCGGAGGCTGGTAGCCACCCCAACTTCAGCGAGAACAGGATGATGAGCATCAACGAGATCCAGAAGGATGGCAGCGCGATGCCGATGGTGGACCCGATCGAGGCGACGTAGTCGAAAAGCGAGTTGCGCTTGACGGCTGCGATAATGCCGACGGGGACGGCGATCGCCGTTGAGATGACGAGCGCGATGAGGTTGAGCCGGATTGTGACGCTGGCGGCATCACGGAGCATCGTGCTGACCGGCACACCCGTTCGGACGATCGATTGCCCGAAATCGCCCTTCAGCATATTGCCCATCCAGCGGAAGTACTGGACGTACCAGGGTTTATCCAGCCCCCACTTTGCCTCGATCAGCGCGATCTGTTCCTGGGTAACCTGAGCCTCCCCGACCATCACGTCGATCGGGCTACCTGGCGCGAGTTGCAGGATGCCGAAGGTGGCGATGCTGACAAAGAAGATGACGACGATCCCTTGCAATAGTCGTCGGATCATATAGGCGGCCACCGCAAACCCCTATCACTCGCAAGAGCCGCAGTCATGGGTCACCGAGCCGGCGCTGCCGCCGGCTCGGTGTTTCGATCTGCCGATTCAATCGCGGGCCGCGCGGCCTACGATTCATCCTTCCAGAAGGTCCAGATCAACGGATACACCGCCGCTGGGTTATTGGCCTGTGCCGGCCGGCCCTTGATGCGCTTGTTCCAGATCTGGATATCCTCCCAGAACTGGACATACAGGAAAATCGCGTCTTCGGCGGTGAGCGCCTGGATGTCCTTGTAGATCTGCTGGCGCTCTTCCGGCACGATCGTCGCGACCCCGGCGTCAACGAGCTCGTCCATCACCGGGTTCTTGTAGTGCGAGAAGTTTCGCGCGCCATCCGAGCGGAAGACCGAGCGGCAGTCCGGTTCCGACGTTCCGTAGGTCCAGTTAAAGAGGGACGCATCCATCTCGCCAGCCATGAGCTGTTCGAGGATGGTCGCGACCGGCGCTTCTTGAATCTGCATGTCGATCCCGACGGCGAGCAGATTCTGCTGGACGACCTCGGCCTCAGGGCGGCGGCGCTGGTCGCCGGTGATGACGGTGCAGGTGAACGACAGCCTGACCCCGTCCTTCTCGCGGATCCCATCGCTACCCGGAACGTAGCCAGCGTCGTCGAGGAGCTTCTTGGCCATCTCTGGGTCGTAGTCGTACTTCTTCACGTCGTCGTTGTAATAGAACTGGACGGCCGGCGAGTAGCCGGAGTGCGCCTTGACCGAGAGGCCCTTTTCAAGGTCGTTGATCAGGCTGTCACGGTCGGTTGCGTAGAGCATTGCCTGGCGCACGACCTTGTCGGCCAGTGCCGGTTTTTCGTTGTTCAGCGGGAAGTGGTTGACTGCCGTGCCGGGGGCGCGGTTGACATCGAACTGGTCCGACAGCTCGTTGATGAAGCGCAGGTTGTCTTGCGCCTGCAGCGGCCAGACGGAGTTGTCGGCTTCGCCCGTTTCAAGGCGCACCGCCCGGACCGAACCTTCGGGGATGATGTCCTCGCGGAACTCGTCCAGATACGGCTCGCCCTGCCAGTAATCAACGTACTTGGAGAGGGTCGTGTACTCGGCGGCCTTCCACTCCTTCAGTTTGAAGGGGCCGGTCCCAGTCGCCTGCGGGCTGTAGTTGTCCTTGCCGGTGACCGAATGGATGTGCTCCGGCACGATGAGCAGGCCGGTGACATTGGCAAGGAACGCTGCGTCGATGGCCGACATCTTCACCGTAACGGTGAGCTCATCCTCGATGACAACGTCAGCGACGTTGGCGTAATCGGTTGCCAGCACCGCGGCATTGGCTGGGTCGCGGTACCAGTCGAAGTTGTACTTGATGTCGGCGGAGGTGAGCGGCTCCCCATCGTGGAAGGTGATGCCATCGTGGATGGTGAAGGTGTAGCTCAACGCATCTTCGGCCGCCTCATACGAGGCTGCGAGCACGGGTATGAAGGCATAGTCGATGTCGAGGTCAACGAGTGGTTCGTGGATGTTGCGGACGATGACGTAGTGGACATATGGACCCGCATCGTCCGGGTGGAGGCTGGCAATCTCCTGATGTCCCTGGGTTACCAGGACGCCGCCCATCACCGGCTGTTCGCCGGCGGGGGTTGCCGTTGGCGCCGGCGCTGCGGTTGTCGCCGTCGGTGCAGCGCCGCCGCCTGAGGTGGGGGTTGCTGCAGCAGCGGTCGTCGCGGTTGGCTCCGGCGCGCTGGTTGGCGTGGCGCCGCCGGACGGGCCTGGGGTAGGCACGCTCCCTTGCGTCGGGGTCGGCGGGACTGGGGTTGGTTCGTCGTCGTCATCGCCGCCGCAGGCGGCCAGTAGTGATGCAAACGCGGGCACTGACACGCCAATTGCCGTGGCGCGTTTGAGGAACTGCCGGCGCGTGACCGGCTGGACGAGGTTCATGATGCCGGAAATGCGCGACATGGAATCCAGCACAGGTTTCTCCCTCTCCTACCAACACCGAGCACATCCATCGAACGGAGTATCCGGATATACGCCCGGCCCGACTGCGGCGGTTCTCTTCCGCACGACGTGCCGTCCGGCCGATCATGGTGTGCGTACCCAGGACATTAGGTGTAAGCGGGGTGACTGTCAAGACGTTTGAAGGTCAGTCTTGGCCCGAGAGATGTGGTGTCGTGGTGTTTCTGCCCAGTTTCCTGCGGGATGCACTGGGAGGGGCCTGTTGGCGCGCCGCTTGGCCCGTTAGCCAGTTTGTGCAGCGTGGCGTGGCATCGCATGGATCGCCTCTTCTGGCAGCACCAGCCAGCAGCGACTCTGGCCCTCCAGGCCATGTTGCTGGTACGCCAAGTCGGTCACGCGGACTTCCAGCGATTCATTGTCACGGGCGCGGTCGGGGCGCACGATGAGGATATGGTCAGCACCAGTGCGCAGCTCGTCGATGATTGTCGCAGCGAGAATCGTGCCAGCCATGCGCGGACGGCTGGTTTCGCGGCCCATTCCGACAACGAGCAGTCGTTCCGGGCGCAACACGATATCCAGCTCATGGCCCCATGGGTTCTCGCCCGGAAACCGTAGCTCGCCGATTGGCGTCTCGGCAACGACCCAGCCGCCGGCCGATTCGATGACCGAGCCAGGCACCACGTTCGTCGCTCCGACCAGGCGCGCTACCTGACGGTCGGTCGGTCGGGAGAGCACGTTTGCGGGGTGATC
>QEUZ01000448.1 GCA_003577355.1 Chloroflexota bacterium
ACGACGCCACCGAGGCCTACATCGCCACCAAACACGCCATGGGCCGCCTCGGCAATCCGCAGGAGATCGCCGGAGCCGTGCTCTGGCTCGCATCACCGGTGTCGAGTTTCGTCACCGGGCAGGCCATAACCGTCGATGGAGGCTACACGGCCCAATAGGGGTAGTTCTGGGCGTGCGACAATTGCGCGGCAAGTATGATCTGAGCCGGACGGTGGAACAGTGCTCCGGCAGTCTGTCGTGCGCGGGGCCGGGCGAGGAAGGCGGGGCTGGGTATGGAGATTGTGCGCTATCAGACGACGAGCGGCAGCCAGGTTGGGGTGCTCGAAAACGGCATCGTGCGCCAGGCGCAAGGCGACATGTACGGCAAGCTCAGCGTTGGGCCGGAGGTCGGCCCGCTGGATGCCGTGACGCTCCTCTCGCCAGTACAACCGAGCAAGCTGATTGCCATCGGGCTGAACTACCTCGACCATATCACCCAGGATGCGCCGCAGTTCACCCCGCCGGAGAACCCGATCATCTTCCTCAAGCCGCCTTCGTCGCTGATCGGTCACAACCAGCCGATTGTCCGCCCAAATGGGGTGGAGCAGTTGGACGCCGAAGCGGAGCTGTGCCTTGTCATCGGCAAGCGTTGCCGCCACGTGAAGGCCGCACATGCCTACGATGTCATCCTTGGCCTGACAGTCGGCAACGACGTTTCCGCGCGCGACTACCAGTTCAAGGACGGCCAGTGGGCGCGCGCCAAAGGCTTCGACACCTTCGCACCGCTCGGCCCCAGCATCGTCACCGGCATCAAGGCCGACGACCTGAAGATCTCCTCGCGGGTGAACGGCGAGGGCAAGCAGTCGTCGTCTACCAAGTACCTGATCTTCGATGTCCCCTACCTGGTCGAGTTCGTCAGCCGGGTGATGACGCTGGAGCCGGGGGACGTGATCATGACCGGTACGCCGGCCGGCCCGCCGCGCCTGCAACCGGGTGATGTCTGCGAGATCGAGATCGAAGGGCTTGGGATACTCCGGAACTCGGTCGTCGCGGAAGCTGCGCCGGTGGGGTGAACACCCCCACCGACCAACCATTGCTCGTGCGCAAGGCGCGGGTGAGCGATGCCCCGCGCCTGCGCCAACTGGGTATCCTGGGTTGGGAAACGACCTACACCGATTTCATCCGCCCGGAGAACCGCGCCGCCTACCTCTCCGGCGCATTCTGGTCCATCGAAACGCTTTCGCGCGTGATCGTCGGCCCGGAGAACCTGGCGTTGGTCGCTGAACACCCACAGTCTGGGGTCATCGGGTTCTTGACGATCGAACCGTACGCCCCCGATCGCCGCAAGTTGGAACTGACACGGTTTTATGTCCACCCAGATTGGCGGCGAAGTGGTGTTGGTTCACTCTTGCTGGATGCGGCGCTGGAACAGATCAAGCACTTGCATGCCTCGGCTCTGATGGTCAATGTGTTCGCGCGTAATGCTGTGGGGCGTGCCTTCTATGAACGCGCCGGGTTCCACTTAGTGGACATCGTGCCGGTGATGGTCGGCGACCAGATCGACGACGACGCCTGGTACGAGCTGCCGTTAGATGGTGACAAGCAGGCACACACGCCCGGCTAGCGCTTGCACGGTGCGCGCATTGCTCCGTACACTGCCATAGCCGTACCCACGCTGGTTGGCGGCGTCTTGTCGTGCCGGGACCGCCGCCGGGCACCTGAACGATCGATCACGTACTGCCGATGGTTGACCAGACATCACAGGGACGCTCGTCTGTCGCTGGCCCGTTGCACCGCCGCTTGCGCGTACTCGCCGTTATCCTGCTGGCCGCGCTGCTGGCTGCGCTGCTCCCTCCAGCGGGGGCCGGCGTGGCCGAGGGAGAACCCGAAGTCCCCTGGGTTGCTGCTACCGGAGCCGTCGTCCTCTCCGACTTCAACCAGGTCTACTACGACCTCAACGCCCACGTGCGTGTCCCGATGGCGTCGACGACCAAGATGATGACCGCCATCGTGGCGGTGCGCTATGGCAACTTGGACATGGAGGTGCTCATCGACCAACACGACCTGGTCGGTGAATCAACCATGGGGTTGTGGGCTGGGGAGGTCGTCACCCTGCACGACCTGCTCTACGGTCTGCTGCTACCCTCCGGCAACGACGCCGCAATGGCGATTGCCCGTTCCATCGGCTGGCGGTCTGGCACGACCTCGGCGGATGAAGCGGTGCAGAACTTCGTCGACCTGATGAACCAGACCGCCCGCGAGTATGGCCTGCGGGACACCCACTTCATGAACCCACATGGCCTGGATGAGTGGGGGCACTACTCGACACCCTACGATCTGGCGATCATCCTGCGTGCTGCGCTCAACTATCAGATCATTCGTGAGGTGATGCAGACGCCGGCCATCCGCCGTGGACAGCACGACCTGTACAACGGCAACCGCCTGCTCGGCATGCGCAACGACGTGCTGGGCGGCAAGACTGGGTTCACCGACTTTGCAGGTTTCTGCCTGGCAGCAGCCGCCTACGGCAACGGCCGCTTCGTCATCGCTGTCGTCGTGAACGACGATGGGGACAACTGGTTCTGGGATGTCAGCAACCTGCTCGACTGGGGCCTGGAAATGACCGCCTATCGCGACATCCCCCCCTTCGTGGACCCCCGCCTGATCGGCACCCAGTTCAACCAATACCCCTGGATGCTCCACCCACGGCCTGTGGCGCCGTGAGTGACCAGTGACCAGTGGGGCGTTGTGCTAGTTGAGTAAGGCGAGTTTCTTGATGCTACGCCAGTCGGGATCGCCGGTGTGCCAGCCTAACCACTGGCACAGGGTAGCCTAACCACTGGCACAGGGTGTGCGCCGTCAGTTTGGCATACAAGCGGGTGCACAATCCCCAGAAACTGTGTGCATGATTCTCTTCGATCCGGAACTGCTCCGCCAACTGGTCGATGACGGTCTCGATGATCGCCCG
Source organism: Chloroflexota bacterium (assembly GCA_003577355.1). Taxonomy (GTDB): domain Bacteria; phylum Chloroflexota; class Chloroflexia; order Thermomicrobiales; family CFX8; genus CFX8. The sequence goes on from QEUZ01000448.1 coordinate 2,948, forward strand.
CAACCGTCGATGTTCGCTGGCCATGACCGCTGCCGTCTGGTCACGCTGGTTGCGCCGGGGGATCGTCAGCAGGCGCACTGCCGCTTCGGCATACAAGGACGCGGCTGCCGGACGACTGACATAGGCCTTGTCCCCCAACACCTCCAGATCGGTCAGGGTCGCCAGCAGTTCCCGGCCCACCGCCAGATCCAGCAGATTGGCCGGCGCCAGGGCAAAGTCACGGATCACCCCGCCCAACGTCACGACCAAGTGCAACTTGTAGCCGAAGAAGTGCTGACGTTTGCTGGCCACGAAGCCGATGGCTGCCTCGGCAGCGCTCCAGTCGGCTTTGGCGGCAGAGTGGGGGACCCAGTAGAAGCGCATGACCGGGATGGGCAGACTGTCGATGGCACACTGCCGGTCGTCGGCCAGGGCGAAACTGGCCAGGAGTGTCTGGCGCACGCCATTGAGCACCTGCGCCAATTGCCGCCGCCGTCGATTGAAGCGACTGCGCTCGGGCAGGATCGGGAAGAGGCGGGGATAGGCGCCCCAGCGCGCGATCAGTTCGGTCTCGGTGACCCAGCCGCAGCACTCGCCGATGACGGCCATCGTCAAGAGTTCGGCATCCGAGCAACGTGGCGGCGGACCGGGTCGCCGCAACGCAGCCGGCCACTGGCGCAGGCAATCGTCGATCAGCACGTACGTCCACAGGCAGAAATCCTCGAAGCTGGTTATCATCTGGGTACCCTTCCAGGTGGCTCGGTGGGGATACACCTGGGAGGACATCCTGTCAATCAACTAGCACAACGCCCCACTCGTCACTGGCCACTCGTCACTCCACTAGTTCGGCGATATCTGCGTGGCGGCGTTCCAGTTGTCGACGAAATCCAGGAAGCGTCGCAGGTGTGGCGTTAATTGTTCGACTGTCGGTGTGCCGTTGAAGCGTGCCAGCGGGCGTTGCAACGCTGGCGCGCCGGAGTGATGCGGCTGTGCCGCGCCGTGCAGCTCCACCCGAGGTGCGCCGTTATACATCCCCGCGTGGATCACCACCGCGCGGCTGTAGCCATCCGACTCCCAGCGCAGGACGAGCTGGGTACCGTTGGCCTGAGCATCGGCGATCTGCTGCACGCGGTGTTTCCAGCCGGAAGTAGCTTCGTCGGCCGAGCGGCTCAACACGTCGGCCAGTGCGCGGCGGCTATCGGTGCTCAGTGGCTCCGCTGGGGGGCGCCGGCCGGTGCGCTGGGCGAAGCCGGCCTGGAAGCGGCGACTGCGCCAGGCGAGGGCCGCACCAGCGAGCAGCGCGACGTGGACGACTCCAACGCCGATGCTGAACCACAGTGTGTTGCGCGAATAGATCGTCTCCCAGTCGCCGGCGATGCCGCCAGCAGCGTCGATGAGCGGATAGAAAATCAGTGCATTCGCCAGGCTGATGGCCGCGAAGACGAACAACACGTAGTTGATTGCCGGCCGGCGTGGGAAGAACCAGGCGACAACGACAGCGCCTGCTGCAAGCACGACATTCACAAGCGTGCCAGCGAGGGCGATGATCGCCAGCTCATGCGCGGTGTAGAACCCGCTGTGTTCGACGTAGCCATAGAAAATGAAGAAGCCGAAGCCGGTGACTTCCCCGCCAAACGCCTTGACCGCGATGGCATGCCCAGCCTCGTGGGCGAGCACACTCAGCGGCAGCAGCACGAAGATGACGAAGCGCTGGAGCCGCTGCCGGTCCTGGACGGTGACGCGGTTGTCGAACAACTCGGCGCGGCCGCGCCAGATATCCGCAAGGGTGTAGAGCGCCGCAACGGCCAGAAACAGCCCCAGAATGCCAGGTTGATCGAACATGCCCCTCGCCTCACCGTCGCCGAGCGTGCGGGCGTCGGCACGGCCGCTCGCCGCTCACCCTGCCGATGATACTTGAATCAACGGCGGCGCTTGTCGCTATGCTGGTGGTGCGGCGTGGCGGGTACTCGGGAAGGGCGCGCTGGGTTGGCCCTCAACCCCCGACCCCTTCTCCCGTCGCCACGGGAGAAGGGGAGCCTGGTTTCGTGTTGGGCTGAGCCGATTCGACTGTGGTCGTGGCGCTGTTGTTGAGGACGCGCCGCTGATCGTTCCAAACACGTCCCCTCGTTCGTGACGACGACCGAGGGGAACGGGGGTGATGGCAGCTCGCTATTCGCTCGGCGTCGGTTCGGGCGTTGCCGTTTCGGCCGGTGATTCGGTCGCGACGGCGGTTGGTTCCTCGGTCGGTTCTTCAGTCGCGGTCTCAGTCGGTTCTTCCTCAGCCACCTCGGTCGGGTCGGCCGTCGGCTCAGCCGGTGTGGTTGGTTCGGGGGTCGCTTCCTGGGCTGGTGCTTCCGTTGGCGGGGGTTCCGCAGTTGGCGAGGGGGTTGGTTCCGGGGTTGCGGTTGGCGGTTCGCCGTAGCGTTCCGGCTTCGGGGCTGGCCCAAGGTAGTAGACATCGACCTGATTGTTGTTCTGCAGGCCGAGCGCGGCGAAGGTGTCCCAGCTCAGTTCCACGACGAAGCGCAGGCGCCAGTTGTAAACATCCTGGTCGGCGACCATGTCACCGATCGTGCAGTCGACACTTGTGCCGTTGGCGACGAGACGGAGGCGGTCGCCCGGCAGGTAGTTCGGATGGACGCAGTACAGGCCGTTGGGGTCGAGGCTCCAGCCTGGGGTGATGACCCCCTTGCTGTTGTAGTAGCTCATGGCCCACTCCCACCAGGCGCGGTCGTAGTCGGGGGAGTAGTACGCAGCCTGGCCAGAGCCGATCAACACCCCCGGCGTCGTCGTCATGTTGATCTTGCGCATACTCGGGTCGTAGGGGACGTTCTCCGCCACCAACAGCGCGTTGTTCTCATCGAGGCGCAGGGCGGCGAAGGCGGCGTCGTTGAGCTCGACGACCCAGCTGTCACCCCAACCAAGCAACCCATTGTCGGCCACAACCGTCGCGATGGTGCAATCCAGCGTGACACCGTTGGCGATCAGCCGCAGGCGCTCGCCAGGGGCATACTCCGGGTGCGCGCAGTAGTAACCGGCTGGGTCCAGTTGCCACCCCGGCACCGCGCCACCCCAGGAGCCGTACCAGCGCAGGGAGTTCTCCCACCAGGCGATATCGAAGTCGGAGGCCCAGCGCAGGGCGGCGCCGCTAGCCTGCAGCGG
>QEUZ01000449.1 GCA_003577355.1 Chloroflexota bacterium
GACCGTCGTCATCGTCGAAGATGGATAGGTGCGCTCTCGTCTACTCTCGCCACGTGAAGCGGCGCGCCTTATGGGTGCGCCAGACTCGTTTATATTGCCGAGGCGGTATAACGATGCGTACAAGGCGATGGGGGATGGCGTCGTTGTGCCTGCAGTGGCATGGCTATCACAACACATACTCACTCCGGTTGCGCAACTCACGCGTGAGCCGGCCATCGAAGCGGAAGAAGTTTCGAATACCGAACTGGTGACGCTTGCGTCGCGCGCCACTGCGGATGCATTGGCCGCTCGATGGACCCTAACACGCGGATGAGCGACGATCTTGCGGCGCAGGCTCGCGAGGCTTTGGCGCAATGGTATGACGCACGCCGGCCTGCACCTCATCGAGAACCGCATCGCTCTGTGGCAGCAATCGGCCTTTTTGTGCTGGAGCGCGCCCGAGCCATATTCCCTTTGTCAGAATCGGACTATCTCACCGAGAAGAATCAAGTCGCTGGTGCGGGCCAGAGCCAGCTAAAGCGAATTCTCGCTCGCTACGGAGAAGAGCGCCGATTCCTTGCCGAAGGAGGCAGGACGACGCGATCGTCGGTCGTTGCCGCTCAGGATCTGGTGATGCGCCTGAATGCGCTGGAACCACTCCAATCCGCCTCGCACGAGGATCGTGCTCTCGTTTTCGACAGCCTCCAACGTTGGCTTGTCGCCCGAATTCAGGACTATTTCAACAGCCAGCGCATCGAGATCGAGATCGATGTTGCACGCCCCGGTTCGCTTTTGGTTGCCGATTTGCTTGTCGCGGCAAGCAAGCGCAAAGTGGCCGGAGCGGTTGCTCAGCACCTTGTGGGGGCAAAGCTCGCACTTCGCTTTCCAGATGTCGAAATCGAGAATTATTCGTATACGACCGCAGATCAGCAACTTGGGCGTCACGGAGATTTTCTTGTCGGAGATACCGTGTTCCATGTGACAGTACACCCATCACCGGGGCATGCCGAGAAATGCGAAAGGAATCTGCGAGCAGGATTCCGGGCCGCTCTCCTCGTTCCCGAGTCATTGCTGGAACCGGCACGATATCTTGCATCTCAAGCCAATGTCGGGGAGCGAGTCTGGGTCGCCTCGATCGAATCGTTCGTCGGGCAGAACGTTGAAGAAATCAGTTCATTCGGCAAGCGGTCATTCCCAATGACAATGCGTTCCCTCCTTGAACTCTATAATCAGCGCGTGAGTTCTGTCGAAACCGATCGCTCGCTACTGATCGATATTCCCTCTAACCTTGGTTAGTTCATGGTGTTGCTGTTGTCATGCCCGAGAAGTTCGACCGCGAAACCCGTCGCCGCACGATGCGCAGCGTTCCCTCGCGTGACACGTCACTTGAGATCCATGTGCGACGCGCGCTGCATGCCGCCGGATTTCGCTTCCGGCTGCATCGCGACGATCTGCCTGGAAAGCCAGATCTCACATTGCCACGCTTTCGCACGGTTGTCTTTGTGCATGGTTGCTTCTGGCATGGCCATGGTTGCAAGCGCTCGAAACCCCCTGTTGTCAACGCGGAGTACTGGCGCACCAAAATCGATCGTAATGTGCAACGCGACCAGCGTAATCAGGTAGCGCTATGCAACCTTGGCTGGACACCGCATGTTATCTGGGAGTGCCAGATCGATGAAGGAATCGATCTGCTGATTGCAGCGCTGCACGAGCAATCGGATGCGTTGTCGACATCATCCGATCGTGCCGGGGCGTCTCGTCACTCGGCGTTACATGCGCAAGTAGGCGAGGTTCCGACGTGCTGAGCTGGCGTCTCTACAATACGTATCTCGAAATCAAGACTGAGCCGAGGTAACACGGGAGGTTCCAACCATGCCCACCCTCGTCACCGGCGGGACCGGGTTCATTGGTGCGGAGTTGGTCCGCCAGATGCTGGCGCGAGGGGAGCGCGATATTACCGTCTTCGATATCAGTCCGGATCTGGGGCGCTTACGTGAGCGCGCCGGTGAGGTTGGGTTCATCCAGGGGGACCTCGGCAATATGTCGCACGTGCTGGATGCGGTCAAGCGCACCCAGCCGGAGGCGATCTTCCACCTCGGCGGCATGCTCTCGTTGCCGTCGGATGCCGACCATGCGGCTGCCTTGCGGGTCAACGCGCTGGGGACATTCCATGTGCTCGAGGCGGCGCGTTTGTTTGACGTGCCGCAGGTCTTCTTCTCCAGCACCTTCGCGACCTTTGGCGCGGATATCGACGATGTCGAGGTGATCGACGATACCACCTTGCAGCGGCCGGATTTCTTCTACGGCGCGACCAAGGTGTTCGGCGAGCTGATGGGGCGCTTCTACCGTCGCAAGTACGGGCTGGATTTCCGCGCCCTGCGCTACCCCTCGATCGTTGGGCCGGGGGTGCGCACGCCGGCGATTGTGCAGTTCATGTCGTGGTTGATCGAGGAGAGCGCGCGTGGTAACCCGTTCACCGTGCCGGTTGCCCCGCGCACGGTCGTGCCGATCCTCTACTACCGCGATGCTGCCGGCGCCATGCTGCTGCTTGGGGAAGCCCCGCGCGAACGTATCCAGACGGTCAACTACCTGGTCGATGGCCCAAAACCAACGCTCAGTGTGGGCGACCTCGTTGAACTGGTGCGGGCACGTATCCCAAGTGCGCGCATTGAGTTCCGGCCCGATCCAGAACTGCAGACCTTGCTTGACCGCTTCATGAAGCCGATCGACGACAGCAGGGCACGCCAGGAGTGGGGCTGGACGCCGAGTTGGACCCCCGAGCGCATGGTCGATGACATGCTCGCGGCTGTTCGAGTGAC
>QEUZ01000450.1 GCA_003577355.1 Chloroflexota bacterium
GTCGGGGAGCTGCGCTCCACAGACTCCGCAGCGGGAAACCTCTGGTGTCGTCGTCGCGGCGGCGCGCGGCGCGCGCGGAGCAACAGCTGCTGGGGGAACAGGGCTGGTAGCAGCGGAGGCACGCGGTGGTTGCGGCTGCGTCGTTGCTCGCGCCGCTGGTGGGGCAGGTCGGCCCCGCGCCCCCTCACGCCGTGACGCTCTCGTGGGTGCTGCGACTGGTGTTGGCGTACCCGCAGCGACCGCCGGTGCGCGTCCACGGCGCGCGAGCGAGACCAGTACGGCAATTGCACCGACCACGAGGAGTGCGCCCAACCCGAGGACCAGCAACACGCCGATGGCGCTACCGTCCTCGCCATTCCCGCTGACAGTCCCCCCTCCTCCGGTCACCGTCGGAGTGGCGGCGGGCAGCACGTTCGCAGTGTCATCGGGCGGGGTCAGCGAGCCAACGTTCAGAGGGTCGTCGCTACCAGCCGTCGTCTCCAGCAGTGTCAGCAACTCGTCAGCACGCTCTGGCGCCGGGCCGGTGTAGACATGCCCGGCGGTGTAATTTGCGATGTCCACCATGTCGCCCGGGCCGAGCACGTGGTACGTACCGACACGGTCCAGGATCCCCGGCGAACCCTCGTACGTTGTCAGCGTGTAGGTGCCATCGTCGGCAAGCGTCAATGCAACCTTGCTCTGGATGATCACCATGTATCCGTTGCGCGAGAGAATGTCGCCGACCTGCATCAGGTCTCCAGGGGTGTCGTAGATTTCATACATGCCCCAGGCCGCCGCAACAGCCCCGCCGAGCAATGGGTTGATCGCAGTCGCTGCGGCGACCGTGACGATCTCGCCGACAAGCTCAAGTCCCTCCGTGCCGATGAAGTAGAGAAAGTCAACGCGCGGATCGGACGTTTCGATGTCTTTCATATTCGGCGCGACGATCAGGTGCACCTTCGGCGAGCGGATGTTCTCGCGGTTCTCGGCAATGAACCAGGCACGATGGCCGTCGATCCAGGCCACCTGCACTGCAATGGCAGTACCCCCGGGTGGACTCCAGGTGTCGTCGCTGCCAGCAATCGGGCGCGGTGTGTAGGACATGTCCAGCGTCAGCACGCTGCCAGGGCGCGCCTCCGTGCCAAGCGCCAGTGGAAGGATGTAGACCTTCCTGCCGCCAACTGGTGCAGCGTAATTGAAGTCATCCGGGTTCACGAACGGGACGTCGTCGATGAAGATGCGACTGTATACCTGCGCCTGTGTGCGGGCGTCCAGGTTGGCGACATTTTTGAACGTTGGGCGAGACATCGGCGGGCTGCCGGGAGGAACGATCTGTGGAGTCGCCGGAAGCTTGACCTCCACGGCCATGATATAGGCGGCGAAATCGAGGGTGATCTTCGTCGGCGCCTGCAGCGGCTCTGGAGCCGGGTCATCCGCGCTCAGGCTCTTGGGGTCCACCCTGGGAGCCTCGAACATGACTTCAATATCCTTCGGCAACGCGCACGGCGCCCCGAAGCTGCCGACCCGTTTGCCGGCGTAGTTGAAGTAGAGGCGTAACGACGCTTTACCCTGTTTCCCAGTAACAATCTTGACGTCGCCCCTGGTGACGTTCGGCATATAGACCTCAGCGCGCACCGCCCTGCCGGTCGCGGGGTCCGAGACATCGTAGTAGTCGGCGAGGCATCCTGGCTGCGCCGTCGGGTACCAGGTGATTTCCGCCCCCTCAATACCGACCCACACCGGCGCGCCATCAAGCCCGGACCAGTCCAGTTCCTCGTATCTGATGTCGTACGCGAGGGGGAAGTGGTCGTAGTCGTGACCATCGTAGGCTGTCACAACCAGTCGACGGCCAAACTGCACAAAGCGGAACGTTTCGAGGAAGGCATCGGTGGCGGCGAGGTCGGCGTCGCCGGTCCAGACATCCAGGGCAACGATGTCGGTCGGGGAGGCCTGGATGCAATAGAAGCGCATCTCCAGCCGACCCTTCGCGACCCACTCGTAGGCATCGTAGTCAAATTCGTTCAACATGCCTTCGAGGGTGATGATGCGCGCGTCATAGTCATTGAACATCCCAGCGCGGCCCGGCTCCCCGGTGTAGCGCCAGTCGTAGCGGACGCCAGTGATACCCCAGAGGTTGCTGCCCATCTCTGCGACGCCGGCAGCACGTTTCGCGCCGCAATCGTCGAGATTCTCGACGTTTGCAGGCGGGATGAGCGTGACCGAAATATCGCCGCCGAGCATGTCGCCAGTGTCGTGTCTGAACTCGTAGCCCCAGATCGGCGTCTCATAGACCGGGTTCGCGTTCTGCGTCAGGTCGGTCTTCGTCCAGCCTGCCGGGAGCGGGCCGTGCTCCAGCTCGAACTCCCGCCAGGGGATCTGGTCTGCGACAGCACTGCGTGGACGTATGCCCTGCGCCGTGATTGAGGTTAGGAGTAGCGCGACCAGCAACAACGCGCCTAAGCGACGCAATACGTGCGCTCCATGTCTGCCGCCTGAGCCGCTCGCGTGCATTCGAATCACATCTCGCCTTCAGGTGGTGCGGCCTCCGCCTCGCCGCGTTCATCGGGTTGGCGAGTCCAGCGCCACGGACCACGACCGGCGATGACGCTGAGGTTCATTAGGATGATTCCAACTCCGCCTGCCACCGAAACCCAGAACTGTGCAGTGTCCAGCTCATAGGTGCGATACGTTCCGCCGAAAATCGAGTCGTTCAGCTCGCTAGCGACGCCGATGAGTTGCAACTGGTAGATCAGCGCCAGCACCAGCGAGGGGATGGCGAGTATCCACCCGGTACGACCG
>QEUZ01000451.1 GCA_003577355.1 Chloroflexota bacterium
TCCAACGACGGCGGTAAGACCTGGGAAAATGTCGGCCCGCGCCAGGCGGGCGAAATGGTTGCTGCGTTGAACGACCCGAATGTCCTGTATGCTGGCGAGCGCAACGCCTGCGACGGGACGAACCCGGTCAGGACACCGCTTGTGCGCTCGCGTAACGGCGGCAACACCTGGCCCGACTCGTTCTGGAACGCCACCGGCACTCGTCCCTTGCTGGTCAACGCAGGCCAAAACTCAATCGTCATCGCCGATGACTGCAACCTGCTCTTCTCGTTCACCGGCGGACAAGACTTCTTCTTCGTCGAGCCACTCGGCGTCGGCTATGTCCCGATGGACGCCGCTGCGAGTGACCCGTCGCTGCGTGAGTTCGTCGCCGTAGCGCTGAACAGCGGCGGCGACTCGGCGGTCGTCGTCTTCGACATGCGCGACACGACCGGCTCGACCTTCGTCACCTCGCCGACGTTCTTTTTCAACGCAAAGGTCGACTGGGCCGATGGACGCCTGGCTGTCGCCACCGACTACGGCGTGATCTTCAGCGATGACAACGGCGAGACGTGGAGCGACTTCAGACGCAACGGCCTGGATGGAGTTACCTTCGATGTCGACCCTGGCTCGAGCCTGCCGTTCTTCCGCGACAACGACATTGGCCTGTATGACATCGTCGTCGACCCAACTAACCGCAACCGCATGTGGCTAGCCTCGACACGCGGTGTGTATATGACCGAAAACAGTGGGCAGTCCTGGAACCTGATCGTCCGGCAGGTAAACGTTGAGTCACTCGCCATCTCAATCGAGAACGACTTGCTCTTTGTCGCCTCGCCGGATGAGACAACCGTCTTTACCCTCAATGGCGGATAATCTGTAAATGGTCGGCTCCCATTCGACGGGCTGAGAAGGACAACGGCGGGGGAATGAACGACGGTACCGGCCAGGTGATTGGCAACTACCGGATCGAGGCGCTGCTCGGTTCGGGTGGTATGGGGCAAGTATTCCGAGCAACCCACGTGCACCTCAACCGCCCGGCTGCGGTGAAGGTGCTCCACCCCCAATACGCCGCAGACCCAACCTTCCAGGCACGCTTCCTTCAGGAAGCTCGCGCCGCATCCGCACTGCGGCATCCAAACATTGTCGAAATCATCGACTTCGGCCAAGCCGACGGTCGCTTCTACCTCGTCATGGAACTGGTCAGCGAGGGCTCGGTCCGCACGCTGTTGCAGCAACGGGCCGGGGCCGGCACGCCGCTCGCGTTGCCCCTCGGGGTCGACCTGGTCCGGCAAGCAGCGGATGGGTTAGCCTATGCGCACGGCCAGGGCATGGTCCACCGCGACATGAAGCCGGATAACCTGCTGATTTCGCGTGGCTCGAATGGTCCGGTCGGTCCCTCTGGGTACAACGTGAAGCTGACCGATTTCGGCCTGGCTCGCCTGGCAGAAGGCGGCGTCGCAACTGCCCACGGCGCGACGATGGGGACACCGGCGTACATGTCGCCGGAACAATGCCAGGCGCTGGAGCTCGATGGCCGCAGCGACATCTACTCCCTCGGGGTCGTCTTGTACGAGGTCACGACTGGTTACCTGCCATTCGAGACGAAGAGCCTCAGCGATGCCGTCTACAAGCACGTTTATACTGAACCGCCGCCTCCACGACAGGTAAAGCCCGACCTGCCGCCTCGGCTGGAAGAGATCATCCTGCGCTGCCTCAAGAAGGCGCCGGCCGAGCGCTACCAGACCGCGCAAGCGCTTGCAGACGACCTCCGCGCACTGTACCAGAGCCTCGGGCCGGTCAGCCCGCTCGAAGCAGCGCCTGCTACCCAGATGGGACGCCCAGAAGGCATCCAGGTTCTGCTCGACCGCGAGCAGTACGCCATCGGGCCGGGAACCCCAGCGCAGTTGCGCGTCACGCTCGCAAACGTTGGGCAGATGCCGGTTCCGGTCGACTTGACTGTCGACGGCGTTCCGGCTGAGTGGGTGATGCTGCCACCGATGCCGCTACAGGTTGCTCCGGGCGCGCCACAGACCGTGCCCGTGCAGATTGTCGTGCCACGCGATGCCGGCGTCGCCACCGGTGCGCGTCCGTTCACGATCACGGGGCGGTCGCGGACGAACCCACCGCACATGTCAACCGCCAATGCGAGCCTGAATGTTCAGGCCTTCAACATGGACGAAGCGCGCCTGGAACCAAGCACGCTGGTCGGCCGTGGTGGGGGGACAGCCAACCTCGTCCTGAAGAATGGCGGCAACACCCCGGTCACCTGGAACATCCAGGCAACCGGCGGGTCGCCGGAACTTGGGCTGGAGCTGCCGTCATCGAGTGTCGTCGTGGAGCCGGGCGCGACGAAGACGATCCCGTTGCGGGTGCGCGCCCCACGGCGCTGGTCCGGCGGCACGAAGACCCTTCCGTATTCCGTGCAGGCTGCCCCTGCCGGTGGGCAGGCGTTCACCCTGGCCGGCGAGCTTTCCCAACCGGTCGTCGCCCCCGTCTGGGGCCTTGCGCTGGGCGCGGTCCTTGCTGTAGGGCTGATTGGCGGCGGCGCGGCGTACGCCTTCCTCGGTGGTGGCAATGACAACGGCAACGCAACTCCGACGACCGTTGCAATCGTCGCGACCTCAACCAGCGCCCCGTTAGTCACCGCTACGTTCACCCCGGAACCCACCGCGACTATACCCGAGCCGACGGCAACCGTCACTGAAGCGCCAACCCCCACCAGCGCTCCAGAGCCAACCGCGACTGAGGTCGTCGTCGTTCCGCCGACGGAGACGCCACCCCCGCCTCCG
>QEUZ01000452.1 GCA_003577355.1 Chloroflexota bacterium
GGGGATGTCTGCCCTCGTTCCAAGCGCGAGAGGTGGCTGGCAGAGATGTTGACACGCGTGGCCAGCTCATTCAGGGAGAGAGCATGTGCACGGCGAAGCTCTCGAATGCGTGGGCCAATGGCATTGCGACTTCGTGCGCGCACGTTCCGGCTCCTCTGCTGCGATGTCTAAGCGTAACGGGCTGCCGTACCGTCCTCTCGGATACGACACCGTGTGTTCAGACAACAATATGTCTCACGGCGGAAGTGCTAGGTCAATTCTATGCGCTGAACGATATGCATGAAAGGGGTCCGTGGATCAGAATCCACGATCCTGCAGAAACGCAAGCGAGCTGCAGCATCAGCAAACGTACGCGCTTAGCCGCTGCTCATGATCTCTTCAAGGCGTGACCTGTCCAGTATCTCGACCTGTGACCCGTGCAGCGCAATGACGCCGTCGTCCGCAAGGCTGTGCAGCGAACGCCCGACCATTTCGCGCGATGTGCCGAGCAGCGTCGCAATTTGAGATTGGTTCAACGTGACCCCTACGGGTTCTTCGAGCAGAAATTTGGCGACCCGGCTGGTGACACGCCGTAGTGACAAGTCTTCGACCAGGGCTGTCATGTGTCGAAGGCGGCCGGCCATAACTTGCAGCGCTCCCAATGTCATCTCAGGGTAGTCGCTGAGCACCGACCAAATGATCGAGCGGGGCACGATCATCACGACGGAGCGTTCCAGGGCATCGGCACTCGCCGGGTAGCCGCCAGCATCAAACGCAGCGACATCCGCGAAACTATCCCCGGGGCGCATCAGCCGCAGTACCTGCTCACGGCCCCCAAGCGATGTCTTGAAGATACGCACAGTGCCATAGACGACGAAGTGCAGGGCAGCCCGCCCCTCGGCGTCACCTTCGGTGAAGATGCGCTCGCCAGCACTGTAGGAGCGCGTCATGCTCGCGTCAACGATGCGACGCAGGATGTCGTCGCTGGCGGTCGCGAAGTAGGGGCTGCGTCGCAGCAGTTCGATACGGCTGTCGCTGTTCAACGGTCTCCTCGGCGCAACTCGTAACCCACGATATCCCATCAGGTGCGACAAAAGTCACAGCGATTGTGAATGTTCTCACGTAGTTTATGGATGAGAACCGACCGCCGTCTTCTCAAAGTGCGACAACGACGTCGCCGCGGCGCTCTGGTGATGGAGGTCCGCGACATGACAACCACGATACCGCGCCCAAACCGGCAGGACAACAGCATCACGACGAGCCGGTTCGACCGGCGCCTGCTGTTGAAGCGTATGGGGGCCGTTGGCTTGGCCCTCCCGCTGGGCGGCATGCTGCTGAATGCGTGCGGAGGAGACGGGAGTGACAACGCCGCTGCACGGAGCGCTCCGCAGTCGAACCCGTCGGCGACGGCGCCGCTGGAGGTCACAGTCGTCGCAGTGGATCTCAAGTTCGAACCGGCAACGATCACTGTCGACGCCGGACAGCTCGTCCGACTGACTTTCGATAACCAGGGCGTCATGGAGCATGATTGGTATGCCCCGACCCTCACAGCGTCAACCTTCACCGTCACGTCGCAGCCGACACTGACAGCGCGCGCGACAGACCTGCTAACCCAGGCGCAGACGGCAAAGACGCCATATGCCGCCGCCAACGCCGGCGAGTCGATGGTCATCGAGTTCACCCCTGATGGTGGCGGAGACTTCGAGTTCTACTGCGCTGTGCCCGGCCACAAGGAAGCGGGTATGGTCGGGACATTGACTGTGCGCGGCACAGCCGCGGCGGCGCAGCCGACAGCGACCCACGACGGTCACCAGATGCCGACGACGACCGCATCGACCGGCGTCCCATACGCGGCCGAGCGGCTTCCGAGCCCCAGCGTGGCGCCTCCCGTCGGGAACCGAGGCCCGCAAGAGCTGAAGGTGGAGATCGAGATCGTCGAGAAGGTTGCGTACGTCGACGATGGTGTCGCCTTCGAATACTGGACATTTGGTGGAACGGTCCCTGGCCCGATGGTCCGCGCGCGCGTCGGGGACACCGTAGAGCTGACGCTCAAGAACCCAGCATCGTCGAAGATGTCACACAACATCGACTTGCACGCCGTCACCGGCCCCGGCGGCGGCGGAGCCGTCACACTTGTGGCGCCGGGAGAATCGAAGACGTTCCGTTGGAAGGCAATGAACCCGGGGGTGTACGTCTACCACTGCGCCACCGCCCCGATCCCGCAGCATATTTCCGCGGGGATGTACGGACTGGCCGTTATCGAGCCAGAGGGCGGGTTGCCGCCGGTGGACCGCGAGTTCTACGTGATGCAGGGCGATCTGTATCTGGCCGGAGCGCGTGGAGAAAAAGGACTGCGCGGGTTCGACTTCGACAAGCTCTACGATGAGCGGCCCGACTACGTGATCTTCAACGGAGCGGTCGGGTCCCTGGCCGAGGAGCGCGCATTGCAGGCGAAGGTCGGCGAGACGGTGCGCATCTTCTTCGGCGTCGGTGGGCCGAATGTCGTGTCGAGCTTTCACGTGATCGGCGAGATCTTCGACCGCGTGATGTTAGAAGGCGCAAGCGAATGGTCGACGAACGTGCAGACCACGCTGGTGCCGGCCGGGGGCGCAACGATCGTCGAATTCTCGATCGACGTGCCAGGCACCTACATGCTGGTTGACCACAGCCTCGGACGACTCGCGAAAGGCGCTATCGGGATGCTGGTTGCCGATGGCCCCGAAAACCCGGATGTCTTCATGGTGGTGCAATAGCGCCTGCACGTCCGGCCGCGAGTCG
>QEUZ01000026.1 GCA_003577355.1 Chloroflexota bacterium
GCATGGAGATCCTTCGACTTCGCTCAGGATGACCCGAGGGTGGCTGGCTCGCGGGTGGTGTTCCCGTGCCCCCAGCAACGCTGAGCGACTTTGACACAGACCTGATGGGCTGGGTGCCCCCTCAGGCTTCTGCATGACCGTGATTTGGTGCGCAGCCCAAATCCGCACTACGACTGAGATTGCACGATTGGCGTGCAAAATCCTGAGGGGCGCCCATCTGGGCTGGCAGCACCATGCACCTTGACAGGCCAACCGGGTTTGCTAGGGTAGCGTTGGCTGGGCCGGTGAAACGAGGCGGCGGTGGAGTGTCCACGGTGTGGGTGGCTGAACCGAGCGGGCGTCGAGTTCTGCGCGAACTGCGGCGCGTCGCTGGGTGCGCCTGCGCCGACGCTCGCTGCTGAACCAGCGTCTCCGGCGCCTCCTCAGCCAACGTCGCCGGACCCAGCGTCAGCCGGGCCAGCGCCCGTGCACGATATCCCGCTGGAACAGACGCTCCTGGCGGGGGTCGTCGTACCGCCGGGACTCAGCATCCCAGGGCTGCAACAACAGGCGGCAGCACCGCCGACCCCACCCAGCGCCACCCGGCGCGGGGGACCGGAGCCGTTGCCCTACCTGCCGATGGCCGGCCCGGCCGACCGCGAGAGCTTCTTCAACGCCATGCGGCGTCACCGGCGGGCAACCTGGAGGATGACCGCGCTCTGTTTCCTGGGGGCAATATTCACTGGCATCCCGCTCTCGCTGGTCACCGCGCCGGTGCTGTTCAGCTTCATCGTGCTCGGTACGGCGCTGGTCAACCAGGTGGTCACTGTGCCGCTGGCGGTGTGGGACTTCTACGAAACCGCCGCCGGTATCATCATCAACGTCTTCCGCCAGTTTGACGATTCGGCCACGAATATTGCTCCGCTCACGGCTGGCGAAATCGCCCTGGCGGCGACGGTCTGGCTGGCGCCGGGGATCGTGCTGATGCTGCTGATCTGGCCAGCGATCCGCGAGCTGTTCGACAATGTTGGGGTTGGGGTGGCGCTGCTGGCGCTGGGCGCGCGCGAACCACGCCCCGACGACCTGGAGGAACGCCAACTGGTCAACGTCGTTGAAGAGATGGCGCTGGCCGCTGGGCTACCCGCCCCCAGGGTGATGTTGTTGGATAGCTACGTCGCCAACGCGGCGGTGGTGGGGTCGTCCCCGCGCGACGCCACGCTGATCGTCTCGCGGCCATTGCTGGAAGATCTCGACCGTGGAGAGACCCAGGGGGTGCTGGCGAACCTGATCGCTTCAGTCGGCAACGGCGACCTGGGGATCGCCCAGTCGATGATCGCCGTGTTCCAGACGTTCGGGTTCGTGTCGGCCTTCCTGAAAGCGCCGATCAGCGGCCCAGCCCGGCGCACGCTGTGGCGCATGCTGCGCTTCACCCTGGGGCGGCGCTCGTCCCCCACCCGCGCTGCCGACGCGGAACGCCTGACACGCGAGCTCACCGGCGGTATCGCTGACTCCGAGGACGACGACTTCTCGGCGCTGAACCCGCAGAACCCGATGCAGCCGCGGCGCGGGCCGCAGTTGCAGTGGGTCTTCTATCTGCCGCCGATTGCGATCGGAGTATTCATCTATGGCACGCTCAACAACTGGGACAGCGCGTTACTCCGCAACATCATGATTGGGCTTGCAGCGGTTGGCGGGTTGATCGTGCTCTATCAGATCCGCTACCTGGTCTACCTGATCGGGCGCTTCTTCGTTGTTGGGCGACTGATGTTGTTCCTGCCCTACTACATTGCGGTGATGATGCCGCAGATCCTGCTGATGATGTTCAGCAGCTTCATCCTTGAGCCGCTGCTCGCGCGCACTTGGCGCACCAGGCGCTACCTTGCCGATGCCACAGCGGTGCAGCTGACCCGAAACCCGGACTGGGTCGCCAATGGCCTGACGGCGCTGGTGCGACGTGGTGGGGTAATCCCCGGCGGGAAATGGGCCACGCCACTGTTCATTGTTGGGCCGGAGGCAGGGTCTGCTGCGCTGGCGACGCCGGAGCAGGTGCAACGCACCATCGACCTGCACGAGCGCATGGACGCCGCGCGCCGATCGCGCAACATCGCCGAGATGCAGCGGGTGGCGCTGGAGGCAGCCGGAGAACAACCGGATGCAGCGCCGTCGGCGAGCGAGCGCAAGGGCAGCACGCAGGTCTTCGGGATGAGTGGGAGCATGTCCGGCTTCCACCCGAAGATTACCGACCGGCTGAAGCGCCTGCGCAAGTTCGGCGCCGGCGTCAACCCGGAGGCGTCGGAGGCCGCGTATGAGGCGGCGATCAAGCGCGCTGCGAACGCGCGCCGCAAAGGCTGGCATGTGTTCATCATGCCGCTGGTGGTTGTCCTGATGGCGCTGGTGGTCGTGTTGATGCTGGTGGCCGTCGTGCTGCTGACTGGGCTGAGCCTGTTCTTTACCTCGCTGCTGATGCTGATACCCTACGCACTACTTGAATTGTTGCGACCGTGAGCGACCGGCAAGGAGGGCATCTATGCTGCCGTTGATCATCGCTGGCGCAGTGGTCCTGCTGCTCCTGCTGTTCATTGTGCTGACCTATAACAACCTGGTGAGCAAACGCAACCAGGTGAACAACGCCTGGTCGCAGATCGACGTGCAGCTCAAGCGCCGGCACGACCTGGTGCCGAACCTGGTCAACGCGGTCAAAGGCTACATGACCCACGAACAGGCGATCCTCGACCGGGTGACGCAGGCTCGCCAGGCTGCGATCTCCGCCGGCGGCAACGTCGAGCAGCGTGCCCAGGCGGAGAACCAGCTCACCGCCGGGCTGCGGCAGTTGTTCGCTGTGGCCGAGGCCTATCCGCAACTACGCGCCAGTGAGAACATGGCTCAGTTGCAGGAAGAGCTCGCCTCCACCGAGAACCGCATCGCCTTCGCGCGCCAGTTCTACAGCGATGCCGTGACGACCTATAACACCGCCCGCGAGACGCTGCCGGCCGCCTTGTTCGCCAGCATACTCGGGTTCAAGCCGGCCACCCTGTTCACCCTGGACGACGTTTCGGACCGTGCTGTGCCACAAGTGCAGTTCTCGTGAACGAGAGGTGACAGGCAACAGGCAACAGGTGACAGAGGTAATGCGATCTCGTTGAGTGACCAGTGGTTTGATCAACTGTGTCCGAAGCACTCGCGTGATGTTCCCAGCGCCCGTCTCTTCAGAGCAGAACGCTTCCGACAGAGACGTTCAACCCACTGGTCACTGGTCACTCGTCACTGGTCACTGGTCAGCTGCGCGTTGGACATCCTGGCGCGCTAGTGCGATGATGGGACCAGCGTGGTGGGAGTGCGCTGGGATCTGGACGGTCTGCAATGGCACGACAAGCGGATGTGGTTGACAGGCGCTCAGGGGCGGTTCCCAGTATGCGTCTGGCCGATCTCGTCGCGCCGGGGGTTTCGCGTGCTGCGAGCCTGCTCCTGGCCGATGAGGGCCGCTTCCTGCTCGGCGCCCGCCCCCCAGTTCACGACCGTGGGCGCATCATCATCCGCCTCACCGGCATCGGCGGTTGGGCCGAAGGGGACGAATCGTTTGTCGAAACGATCCGGCGCGAGGCGCTGGAAGAGACCGGCAGCGACGTGCGCCTGTTCACCTTCGCTCGCACGGTGGTCATCCACTCCCCCGAAGATATCGACGAAGTGCCATTGCTCGACCGGCCCACACCAGTGGCGTTGGTGTTCCGGCGCTACGGCACCGGCCCGTTCGACCCCTGGTCGGAAACCTACCAGCGCATTTCGCCGGTAGCGGTGTTCGCCGGAACATTGACCCGCCTGCCACGCCTGGCGAAACCGGATGAGCACCCCTTCTTCCTCTGGCTGCACCCTGAGCAGATGATCGCGGTCTCGGATGCCGATGTGCCGCTGGACTACCTGCTCAATGACGGTGCAGAACTGTTCGGTGACTTCGAGGGGGATGCCTCGCGCGCACTGGTGCAGCTAACCGACTCGATCCAGGCGTTATTGACCGCGTTGGGACCGCGCTCCTTCTCGCTGCTGAGCGACATCGCGCGGCTGACACAGACGGCGTCGATCGAATGAACACTCCACCCGCACTGCCGCCCCCCAGTGGTGAAGGCCGCGACTTCGACCTGACCGGCATCGCCCAGCGCTTGAAGGAGCTCAACCCCGGCTTCACCAACATCCGTGTCGAACCCTCCGGCAAGCCGGACGCCGCCGTGCGCGTGGTGATTGAAACCACCCGTGCCGAACTGGCTGCGGTGAAAGGCCAACTGCACCTGACCGACCCGGAACTGACCGGGGTACGCATTGAAACAGCACTAAAGTTTCTGGACCAGAAACCGGGTGAAAAGATCCGAGTTGGGTTACGGCGCAACGTGCCGGGGGCGAGCAACCCCACTGGCCCTGCCGGCCCGCCGCAACAACGCCGTAGCGGAGCGCCGCGCACCCCGCCGCGCAAGCCCCCGGCCGATGGTTAAGCAACGAACTCCGAAGGAGCCCTCGTGACGATTGCCGCGTTTGAAGCACAGGCATCCTGGCTGCCGACCGTCGTCGGCATGGACTGCGCGCTGGTGCGTCAGGATGAACATGGGCTGGTGAGCCTCTACTTTGGGGAGCTGCGCGAGAGCGCCGATGGCGAGCCGGATGCCGAGCGGGTGATCTCGTTCGACGGCGCCTGGCGGCTGGAACAGGGGGCCGCGGTGCTGGCCGGCTCCGACGACCCGTTCGACGAGCGTGAGGAGCTCCTTGAGGAACTCGAAGGCAAATCGCTGGAGGGGTTCGAGGTGAGCCGCCCCGGTTTCGACCTGACGCTGAGAATGAGCGACGGCTACGTCGTGCGCTGCTTCCCAATCGACTCGCTGGAGTTCGCCGAAGAGGTCGACGACCCCGACGACGCCGAAGTGTCGTGGTGGGTTTCCGGCGACGGCGTGCCGGACGACTGGGAGTCGGGGCGCGAGGAGTAGGTTGGCCCTCACCCCCCTGCCCCCCTCTCCCGTCGCCACGGGCGAGGGGGAACGTACGAATGCGCCTAACGCTCAGAAACGGATTCGTCGCATTCGCGCAGCATGTCAGGCTGTGGTTGGTATCCTGGCAAGTCCTCTGCCATTGACTACGCAGCGTGACACTTCCCGTGTGAAAATCTCCGGACGCACGACGCAGAGCACGCGGCGGAGGCTCGCTTGCGCGACGACGATCGACATTCCGCCGCCAGACATCTGACGGAGCCTGTCCGTGGCAGACGCCAAGCTCGTATCTGCGTTGACCGAGGCCGCCGAGGCGCGGCGGGAGCGGTTGATCGAGGTCGTCAGGCAGGCGGTGCGCATCCCCAGCGTTACCGGCGCGGAGGGGGATGCGGCGGCGTACTTCGCCGAGCAGTGCCAGCGGCTAGATGTCGAGTTGGACATCTGGTCGCCGGATATCGACGAGCTACGGGCGCACCGCGCGTTCGTGCCGGTGGAGTACGACTACGCCGGGCGCAGCAACGTCGTCGCCACCCGGCGCGGGATGGGCGGCGGGCGTGACCTGGTGCTCTACGGGCATGCCGACACCGTGCCGGTCGACCCGAACACGGCCGCCGCCTGGACGCATGCCCCGACCGGCGGTGAGGTCGCCGAAGGCCGGGTGTATGGACGCGGCGCGGCGGACATGAAGGGCGGCTGCGCGGTCGGGCTAGTGGCGCTGGAGGTGCTGGAAGAACTTGGCGTGCGGCTGCGGGGCAACGTCAGCGCGCAGTTCCTGCTGGATGAAGAGGCCGGTGGTAACGGGACACTGGCAGCGGTGCTGCGGGGGCACTACTCGGCCAACGCCGGCTGTATCATGCTGGAACCGACCAGCCCGCGGCTGCTCGTCATCTCCGGGCGGGGGGCGCAGTTCTACCGCATCCGCGTCGCCGGGCAGGAGGGCGGTGCCGAGTACCACCGTGACCTCGTCTCAGCCATCGACGTAGCCTTCACGATCTACCAGGCGGTCAAGCGTTTCGCCCAGATGCGCGAGGCGGAGCTTGACGCGCCGCTCTACGCCGAGCGCTGGCGCACGAAGGTCCCGACGGCCATCTGCACGCTCAACGCCGGAAACTGGCCCTCGACCGTGCCGGGTGAGGCGGTACTGGAGGGCACGATCGAGTGTCTGCCGGGGGAGGATATCCACGCCGTCGTCGCGCGCTTCGAGCGCTACCTGCGCGAAGTCGCCGCCGACGACCCGTGGCTGCGCGAGCACCCCTTCAGCTTCGAGCGCTTCGGTCTCTGGTTCGACGCGGCCGGGATCGAACCGGAGCACCCGTTCGTGACCGCGCTGCGCGCGGCGTCGCGCGACGCCATCGGCGTCGACCCCAAGGTGGTTGGCGGCGGCGGCAGCGACCTGCGCTTGCCGGTCGTCTACGCGAACTGCCCGACCGTGCTCTGGGGACCGGGCGGTGGGATGATCCATTCGGTCGATGAGTACGTCGAGATCGACCAGCTCGTGGCGATGCTCAAGGCGGTGCTGGTGGCGGCGGTGGAGTGGTGCGGGGTAGCGGAGTGATGGGCGCCGTTGCGGGACCCGCACCCTGCCTTCTCCCGATGCGCCGGAGAGGGGACCGGCAGATGCCTCCCAGCGCGAGGCAACCATTCGGCCAAGGTCGGGCTGACCACATATGACAGGAGTGCCAGCGATGCTGCCCTCGCCGATGCGCGCCGCGACCCTGGAACTGTCGCAGGCGCGGCTGCACGTGCTCGACCCACGGGCGACGGTCGAGTTCCTGGCCGACCGGGGGGTGAACACGCTCGTCTGCTTCGCGGTGGGTTACGCGCGGGGCGAGGCGTACTACCCCAGCGAGGTCGTGCCGCACCACCCGGACCTGGGCGAGCGCGACATCGTTGGCGATGTCTGTGCGACGACGCATGCACGTGGGATGGCCTTCATCGCATACGTCAACGGCCTGTTCGGCGGGCCAGAGGTGTACGAGGCGCACCCGGACTGGACCCAGCGCTGGCGTGATGGGCGTGAATCGACCCAGGGCGAGGCGAAGATGCTCTGCCCCAACTCGCCGTACCGCGCGCTGATCGTGGCCGCCTCGGCCGAGGTGGCGGCGCGTTACCCGCTCGACGGCTTCTACTTCGATGAGCCGAGCCTGCAGAGCTGGTGCGCCTGCCACAACTGCAGCCGGCGCTACCTGGCCGACACCGGCCACGAGCTGCCGCTGGACCCACTGCCGGGCACGGAGGAGTTCGGGCGCTTCCTGAGCTGGCGCACCGGCATCGTGAGCGAGTACGTCGCCGACGTCGCCGCAGCGGTGCGAGAAGCGCGGCCAGGGGTTGCCTTCTTCGCCCAGCACGCGTTCCCGCTGGCCTCGTCGTCGCAGGCGACGCGCAGGCGGCTCTTCTGGGGACGCCAGAACCTGCGGTTGCCGCCGGAGTGGGAGAACTGGTACCGGCCGACGTTCTACGGGCAGGACATCGCCGCCGTCGGAGCGCACCTGGACCTGATCGGGATCGAGCCCTGGCGGCGCTGGGTCGGCCAGCCAGCCTGGTGGCAGGGGGCCTGCGTCAGCTACGCGCGCTCCGCCGGGCGGGGCAAGCCGGTGCTGTCGCTGATGGAGTACCCGCACTTCCCCTGGGGCATCGCCCGGCTCAGCGATTCGGAGCTGGCCGTCACCTGCGCCGACACCGTCGCCAACGGCGGCGACCTCTGGTTCGCGATGTACGCCCCCGACGCGGCCGACCGCGAGGGCTGGGACGCGTTGCAGCGCGTCTTTGCCGACCTGGGAGATATTCGGCCACGCGCTGCCGAGCAGGTCGCCCACGTCGCCATCCTCGTCTCGCGCACGACGGCGGAACGCTTTGGGCGCAATGCGGTTGACGAACGCTACCTTGACGATGTGATCGGCATGGTACAGGTTGTCCGCGAACTGCACGTGCCATACATGCTGCTCGCGGAGGATACGCTCGACGCGACATCGCTGGCGGACGTCCTGGCGCTCGTCATCCCTAGTGGGGCGTCGCTCTCCGCTACCACGGTCGCGCTGGTACGTGAATACGTCGCGTCCGGCGGCACGTTGCTGGCAACCGGCTGGGCCGCTACCCATGACGCGCAGGGCGAGCGCGAGTCAACCAGCCAGCTGGCGGATGTCCTCGGCGTGCAGCTCGGCCCGGGGACGGTGCATGCCGGCGTCGGCTACCTGGTCGCCCGCGACGGGGACGGCCCACCTGTGCCAGTGCGCGACGAAGCGCCGGCTGTCGCGGTGGACGGGGCGCAGGTGCTCTTCGATGTCCTGCCGTCGTGGGAGATCTTCGGCCCACCGCCGGAAGGGCCGTTGCTGCCGGATGTGACGCTGCACGCATACGGCGCCGGGCAGGCGCTCTATTGCGGCATCCAGATCGGGCGCCTGCGGCGGCGCTTCGAGGTCTTCGAAATGACCGGGCTGGTGCGCCGGCTGCTAGCGTCGGCAGGTGCGACGGCATTCCCGCTCCAAGGGGTCTCGCTGGCCCCGGAGGTCGGCCTGCACGCCTGGCGCTGCGGTGCGGAGCTGCGGCTGCTGCTGGTGAACTACACCTCGGTCGAGCTTGGCGGGCATGCCGCCCCGGTCGCGCGTCAGTCGCTGCGGATCGCCAGCCCATTGCTGCCCACATCCCCGCTCGTCCGCGCCTGGCGCTCCTCGCGGGTAGAGACAACACATCACGACGCTGAGCTGCTGGTGACGCTGCCGGAGCTCGGCGACTGGGACTGCATCACGATCGCCCCCGAAGCGCCAACGGCGCTCGCAACCTGAGTGCTCGCTGGGCGGCCCTCACCCCCCTGTCCCCCTCTCCCGTCCCCACGGGCGAGGGGGGTGTCCAGTAACTGCATGGGTGAGTCCTTGCAAGCGTCGATACATCGATAGTTCATCTGGAACAGCCCAGCATCGCACGAGGCGCCCCCTCGCCCGTGGCGACGGGCGAGGGGGGCAGGGGGTGAGGGCCACCAAGCGCAGGCGGCTCACTCACTCAAGAGCGCGTCGATCTTCAGCACCGTATTCCAGTTGCGCGCGGTAGCGCGGGTCACGAGGTGCTTTTCGACGACGTTGGTCGTGAGCTGCGAGCGGCCCTGGCCGTTGGGGTAGATGATATAGGCCTCGCGTCCACGCACCTCCAGCGTCTCCGGCCCGCTGATCGCGGCCTGCAGCGCCCTCACCTGTTCGTCCGTTGGCACCGTCTTCAGGCACATCACGACCAGCCGGGTGGGGTCAGCGGCGGCGGCCGCAGGGAACGGGTTGGCGGCCACCAGCGCCTGCCACTCCGCAGCCGCGCGCACGATATAGTCCGGGTGGTGCTCGCGGCGGGCGGCGGTGGCGGCTTCCAGCTGCTGTTCCAGGTCGGCTGTCGGCTGCGCGGCGGCGCGAAAGATGAGGTTACCGCTCTGCAGCAGGGTGCGCACACTGGTGAAGCCGAGATCAGACGCCAGTGCCCGCAGGTCGGCCATCGGGAACGAGGTCGCGCCACCAACGTTGATGCCGCGCAGGAGCGCGATGTAGTGACAGGTCGCGTCGCTCATACGCGGAGGATAGCATGCTGGAATGGCAACCGTTCCCAACCCGCGATGCCGTAGCGTTCTGCATCGGAAAGCGACGTCGTGAGCGGAGGCTGGTATGGCAACCATTTTGCGTGAGCGCGACTGGCAAGTGCGACTCTACATCTACCAATTCTTGGTCGCGCACACCCACCCACCAACAACAGCGGAAGCAGCCCAGCACTTCGGCCTGCCGGAAGCGGATGCACGCGCCGCCTACCAGCGGCTGCACGACGCGCACGCCCTGTTCCTCCAACCCGGCACGACCAACGTGCGCATGGCGAACCCCATCTCTGCCGTTGAAACCGCCTACCCGGTCACGGTCAGTGGGCGCACCCTCTTCGCTAACTGCGCTTGGGATTCGCTCGGTATCCCGGCCATGCTCGGCGCGGATGCGCGCATCGACACACTCTACACCGGCACGGATATCCCCGCTCGTTATGCGATTGAGGCCGGGGAACTACGCGGCGACGACGGCCTGGTCCACTTCCCCCTGCCATTCCGACATTGGTACGACAACCTGATCCACACTTGAGCGACGATGCTGCTCTTCCGGTCGGAAGAGGACATCGACCGCTGGTGTAGCGCGACCGGCGAACCACGCGGCGAGGCTGTGCCGTTGCGCCAGGTCTGGCAACTCGCGCAAGCCTGGTACGGCAACCGCATGCATCCCGACTTCCGGGGTCGCAGCGCACTGGAGGCAGGCGCGGTGTTTGCGAGCGTCGGGCTGACTTCGGAGTTCTGGCGGGTGTCGTAGCAACGGTCTCTTAGAGATCGTAGCGGAACAGCTGCAGGCGCCAGCCGGGGAAGACATCGCGCACTTCGCCGGTGTGGGTTGCACCCATCGCGCGGTAAAAGGGGGCGGCGTTCGGGTCGCTACCCCAGACGATCCGCTCAGCGCCGCCCGCCCGGGCCGTCTCCAGCATATGCAGCCAGAGGAGCTTGCCGCGTCCAGTGCCTCGCACCTCCGGTTCAAGAAAGAGGTGCGAGAGGGTCAACTCCGGGCCACTGCCGTGCAGGCTGTACAGACCCAGCGGGATATCGCTGCCATCCACCAGCACATAGTGCCGCTCGCGGGCGAGGGTCTCCTCACTGATCTCCAAATCTTCCGTATCGCCGGGGTCGTTCGGGTCGTTCCAGGAAGCAGCCGAGCGTATCGAAAGGGCGGTCAACGCGGCAGCTTCTCCGGGCCGCGCCGGTCGGATGCGTTC
This sequence comes from Chloroflexota bacterium, assembly GCA_003577355.1. Taxonomy (GTDB): domain Bacteria; phylum Chloroflexota; class Chloroflexia; order Thermomicrobiales; family CFX8; genus CFX8. The sequence goes on from QEUZ01000026.1 coordinate 10,716, forward strand.
GGTCGTAGGGTCGGGCATGGATTCTGGCACGGGTTCCTCCTGAGCGGAGGATTGTACGCGGAGCGATAGAGTCGCCCACGCCGCCGATCCGATGGTGGCATGCCGTGACAAACGCGAACGAGGCACGCCTTGCCGAATACGCCTCCACACCGAAGCTCGGCCAGCGGGATCTCATTTCCGCAGTTCGCCCCGGTGCTTGCCCGTTGGCGCGAGCCGTCGTTGCCGACCGCCCTGCGCGATGTCCCACCGCACATCACACTGCTCGGCCCCTGGCGGCCTGCCCCGGTTGCGCCTGACGACATCGTTTCGGTCAGCGAGGCGCTGGCCGGGATCGAGTCGTTCCGCCTGACCTTTCGCTCCGTGGAGCGGTTCGCGTCGCACGGTGTGCTCTACTTGCGGCCCGAACCGGATGCGCTGGTGCGAGAGATGATCCGGCGGCTCGTGCGTGCCTTCCCCGAGACTCCGCCATACGGCGGCACGGTTGCCAATCCGGTCCCGCATCTCACCGTCGCCGTGGCGGCGCCTGCCAATGACCTGGACGGACTGCATGCCGAGGTCATGCGAGACCTCACACCGCATCTCCCGCTCGAAGCGCTGGTGCGGGAGATCACGATCGCCGAGCAGCAAGAAGATGGAGGGTGGACGGCAGTTCACCTGTTGCCGCTCGTCGTCAGGTGATTGCCGCCAACGCGACAATGCAGCCAGCGGCGGCGAGGCCGGCGCCGAGCGGCGCACTGAGCCGATGGCCCCAGGGCATGTTTTTCTCGATCGCCATCACCCCACCGAGCAGGAGCATCCAGAAGACGCTGCCCATACCGACCAGGAACATGAGCAACATCAGCGACCAGCAGCAGCCGACGCAGAACGCGCCGTGTTGGACGCCCAGGAGGAACGACTGGCGGCGTTCGTCCCGCCCGCGCCAGCGGCCGGCGATGAACGAACGCGGGGAACGGCACTTCTCCAGGCAGTGATACTTCAGCGGCGTGAACTGGTAGACCCCAGCGACGAGGAGGATGCCGGCGGCCACGGCCCAGGCGTTACGCTCCAGCAGGGGCAGCCGGTTGGCCACCTGATGGAGCGCAAGGTCCAGCCCATGGGCAACGAGGCCGAACCCCGCCCAGACCGCCAGATAACCGGCGAGCAGGAGGGCGACGAGCCGCGCGCCGTCCGGACGAGAGGCGGTCATGCGCTGGAAGAGGCTCATCAGCGGGAGGCTGGTCGGGAGCATCATCGCGATCGTCATGAGCGTCCAGCCGACGACGAAGACGAGCAACAGTCCGACACCCTGCCCCGTGTCGGCGCTGTCGATCGACTGATGGTGCAGGTAGCGGTGGTACGGCGAGCGTCCCCAGACCTCGAGCGAGAGCCAGGCGACGACGACCAACGCCAGCATCAACGGGGTGAAGAGACGTTCTCGCCGTGCCATCGAGATCACGCTGCACTTCCTTCCGGCGTGTGCGTGGCTGTTGCTACGGAACAGGGGGCGAGAAGGCATCGCCCCCTGTTCCCCAGCCTCTAGCCCCTAACCGCTATCCCTCACCCTTCAAAATGCACGATCGCCTGGACGGCGTTGCGCCCGTGCAAGTTGACATCCGGGATGCCGTACCGCGAGGTGTTGCGCACGTAGTGCTTCGACTTGGCGATAAAGGCCGGCGCGCCGGGGTGGGTCGCCGAAGGGGTGTCCTGCAGGTTCGTTGCGCGCCCGAAGTGGCCCTGATAGGCCTCCATCTCGGCGTCGACGAGCTCGCCGATCTTCAGCGTGCCGGTACCCTCGACGACATCGATCGTCACCGGCCTGCGCTCGACGCCAACCACCTCGCCGATGAGCTGCGACATGTCGGCCAGGGGACCGCCAAGCTTGCCGGTGAAGGCATTGGCGATGGCGGTGAACTGCTCGTCGGTCGCGCCGTCGTCGATGATTCCAAGCAGCTTCCAGTTGCCGGAGAAGACGTTGCCCGGCAGGATCGCCAAGGCAGAGTAGGTGCGGCCGGAGACGTCGACGCCGTCGATCGTGCCGCGCTCGATGTGCCAGGCAAGCGTGCCCTGGCAGGAGCCGTTGTCCGGGTCCTCGCCGATCCAGCAGGGACAGAGGACGTTGCAGTCGCAGAATTCGAGCATGTAGCCATCCAGAATGTAGCCCATCGTCTCCCGCTCCGTTCATCTTGCGCCGAATTGCTAGGTGCACCGGCGCTGCTCGGCTACCGGCCACAATGCAGCAAGCGTTAGCAGCGCGCTCCCCACACGAGCGGCAGGGATTGGCGTTCCGCCGGGGAAGGCATTGCGACCGGGACTGCTCACAGCCTAGCGGGGAACAGCGGAGGCCGCATCGGTTGAATGCCTGAATTCGCGGCGGAGCTTCGCAGAGGCGCTATAGGGCATTCAACCGATGTAGCCTCCGCTAGAGGAGGTCGTGTTCGACGGCGAAGCGCGTCGCGGCGGCTCGAGTGGAGACATCCAGCTTGCGATAGATCGAGCGCAGATGGTGCTCGACGGTGCGCGCGCTGAGAAAGAGCTGCTCGCCGATCTGCGGGTTGGTCAGCCCCTGAGCGGCCAGCCGCAGGACCTCGAGTTCCCGGGCCGACAGCCCGGCAGGGAGTCCGTTCGCCGAGACGCGTCTGCCGAGGCGCTGTTCCAGTGCATCGATGTGTTCCAGCGCGGGCTTCGCGTCGAGACGAGCGAACGTTTCGCGAGCTTCGCTGAGGTAGCGCTCAGCATCGGTTTCGAGGTCGGCAATCAGCGCCAACTCGGCAAGCGCAGCCAGCGACAAGGCCAGCTCGTAGGGCGCCGCGCAGAGCTCGGCGAGCTGGAGGGACTCGCGCAGGTAGGCATTCGCTGCATCCACGTCCACTCCTGCCGTCGCGAGCTCGCCGAGCAGGCGCTTGGCGCGCAGCAGTGCCAATGGCTGACACGGTGTCGTTGCTGTCGTGAGCGCACGGGCAGCGAGGATTCGCGCCGCCGCGATATTGCCGCTGGCCCGATACCATTCGGCCCAGAGCAGTTGCGTGTCGGCGCGCCCCAGCACGATCTCGTGGGCGTCCAGCCAATCGTCGATTGCCTGAAGCCAGCCGCGTGCGGCGTCAGCCTGCCCAGCATCTAACGCAAGCCTGGCTGCAAGCTGATAGACGAGCAGATCGGTGAGATGGACGATCGGAACGGGTCGCTCGGCGATGCCTCGGGAGCAGGCATCGCGCACCAGCGCTAAGGCCACATCTCTGTTCCCCTGGGCGCGAGCTATCTGACCGAGGTTTGCCAGAAAGATGGCGCGCCGACCGAACGTCATATGTCTGCAGCGAGCGTCGTCGAGTAGCTGGAGGGCTGCCTGCCATTTCCCTTCGAGCGTGAGCGCTGGCAAGTGGATCAACTCGACGGAGTTGCCTTGTGCTCCCTGTGCACGGGTCCAGGCGTCTTCTCCCACTGCGATCGTCTGCGCGCGTCTCGCCAGGTCGTCGGTTTGGAATGGGAGCACGACGAACGTCAGTTCATAAAGTGCGGTCGAGCCGGCCATTGGATAGTCGCCCAAGGCGATGAACGACTCTCGCGCCTGGTGGTAGGCATCCATGGCATAGGGAAGGTCGCCGATGAGTGTATAGGCTACCGCCAGCCCCCACGGAGCCTCAGGAGGTGGATCCGGGTCGCGTACCATCACCTCCCGTCCCAGCTCGATGGCATCCCTGACCGGACCGGACTGGGAGAACCCTGCGACCTGCATCGCGAGAAAAGTAGCGTCGCTGACGACCTGGCCGCGCTCGATCAGTGCGTCAAGGCGTCGGCGATCGTCGACGGAAAGCTGCCGGATACGGTTCGTCGCGTTGGCCTGCGCCTGCATCGCCGTCAGCGTGTCGAGCCGGCCGGAATAGCCATCCACCTCTGCACGGCAGAAATCGACATAAGCGCGCAGCACATCATCCCGAAGGTCAGTCGCGTAGTGCTTCGCCTCGTCAAGCAGCGCGAAGCATTCGGCAGTATTCGCGAATCGAAGAAAACGGACCAGCCGAATGATCAACCATCCCCGCTGCGCGAGATCAAGGTCATGCGCGCGCATCAGCTGCAACGCCGCCCTGAAATGGTCGGCAGCCGTCAGCCAGGCAACCCGTTCGGCTCGCACACCGGCCCGGATGAACCAGTCGATCGCGCGTGGATCGCTTGCCTGCTGCAGGTGGTAGGCGATCGTGTCCGGCGCGACGCCCGGCCTGGTCATCAGCGCTTCCGCGACCTGCCGGTGCAACGTTCGCCGTCGCGGGAGCAGCAGCGCTTCGTAGAGCGCCTCGCGGACCAGGGCATGCGTGAACCGGAACCGCGACCCGTCGCGGGCGTCCTCAACGAGATGGGCGTCGACGGCCAGCTCAACGATCCCCGCAAGTTGATCCTCGCCAATACCGCTCACGACGCTCCACAGGTCGTACGGCGCATCCTGCCCAATGACCGAGGCAACCTCCAGCGCCCGGCGAGTGTCGTCTCCGAGACGCGCCAGCCGGCCATCGATGACCTGACGCACCAGTTCGGGCACAGGCATGCCGTCCATGCCGACGAGCGTCCACACTCCGTCGCCGCTCGGGGCGATGCGGCCTTGCTCCTCTAGCGCCCTGAGCAGCTCAACGAGGAAGAACGGGTTGCCCTCGCCGCGCTCTTGCAGGTAGCGCACGAGGAGGACCTTGCTTGCCTCGGGCAGCTGATAGCGATCGGCAACCAGCGCGCCGACGGCGAGATCGTCCAGCGGCCTGAGGATGATCCGGTGGGTGACCGACTCGCGGACCAGCGCAGGGATGAGTGCATGCAGCGGATGCCGGCGCGAGAGCTCGTCGTTGCGATAGGTGGCGGCAACCAGCAACGGCGCGCGCGACGCCGAGCGTCCGATGTCGCGCAGCAGCTCCAGCGAAGCGTGGTCTGCCCAGTGCAGGTCCTCCAGGACTAGCGCCAGCGGCAGCCGCTCCGCCACGTCGAGCAGAAAGATACGGACCTCTTCGAGCAGTGCCTGCTGGCTGCGGGAACGCTTGAGCGCTTCCTCGTCCAGGAGCGCGGCAGGTGGCGCAGGTAGCACCCCAACTCGGCTCGCGGCCCGGGCGATCTGGCTCCACGGTCCATACGGCGGGGTAACCGACAGGTCGTAGCAGTGGCCGGTGAGCACAAGCATCCCCCGCCCGCGCGCCCGGCGTTCGAGGTCGCGCACGAGGGTTGTCTTGCCAATGCCGGCTTCGCCGCCGACCAGCACGAGCGAACCGGCCCCATCGCACGCCCGGTCGAGCAATGCACCCAACCCGGAGCGTTCGCGCTCGCGCCCGAAGATCCTCTGGGAATCATCGTGAGGTGGCACAGCCGATTCGTCCATCGCGGTCTCCAGCCGGCTGCGTCGCTGTCGTTATGGACAGTCGCCATCGTACAGGAATAACACGCGGCTGTGAAGTGACGATCAATCGAAGGTCAGAACTGCGTTGATATCGTCCCGCAGTGCCGTTTCCTCGTGTGTCTGTCTGTCCGACTACTGCGCTACGTTGAGTACGCTGTCGAGACGCACAGCGTCGTCCGCCCACGAAGCGCCTCAAAACATGGTGGCGCGCAGCAGTCCATACCAGTTCGAGGTGACCTTAGGAGGTTCATCGCTTGCACGAAGCCCTCGGCGCCGGCAATTCCAGACGCCGTAGCAACCGTTCGCAGCGACGTTCACCCGGCCCGGAGAAGACGCCACGCTCCTCGCCAGAACTCTTGCGTCTATAGCCTGAGCGATGTTCGGATCGCTGCCCCAGGCGATGCGCTCGGACGTGGGGTCGAGATACATCGGTAGCACTGCTGCCTCAACTGAACGTGGCGCGCGAAGCTCGATCACGACGGCTGCCTGACCGCTGGAATGCCGGTTACCCTTGCAACTGCCCTCGCCGCCCGGCGGCGGCGCACACTGGAGGATACATGGAGATCAGACACTTCGATCGGCGACGTTACCCGACCGTCTCGGTGGAAACCGGCTACGGGGAGTGGGCGGCGACATACGAAGACACCGTGCTCGACCTGATGGACCTGCGACTGCTGGAGCGGGTACAGACTTTGGACTGGCCGCAGATCGCTGAGGTCGCCGACTTGGCCTGCGGTACCGGCAGGGTCGGCGCATGGCTGCGGGAACAGGGGGTCGCCGCGGTTGACGGCGTGGACCTGACCGATGAGATGCTAGCGTTGGCGCGGGCAAAGGGCATCTATCGCCGGTTGGAGCAGGCCGACCTGGCCGCAACCCCGCTACCAGCCGCACACTACGACCTGGTAACCGCCGTGCTGGTCGATGAACATTTGGCCGAGCTCGGCCCGCTCTACCGCGAGGCGGCGCGTCTGGCCCACCCCAGTGGCCGCTTCGTGCTGGTCGGCTACCACCCACACTTCATGCTGGACGGCATCCCCACCCATTACAACCGCACCGATGGTGAACCGGCGACGATCGCGTGTTATGTCCATTTGTTCAGCGATCATGTGCGCGCTGCCCAGGCCGCCGGTTGGACGCTGGGGGAAATGCACGAAGGACTGATCGATGACGACTGGCTCGCCCAGAAACCGAAATGGGCGCAGCACTACCTGCGCCCGGTGAGCTTCGCGGTGGTGTGGACGTAGGTGACAGGCAACAGGCAACAGGTGACAGTGGTTGCAGAGCGGCCCGGCCGACGAACTGCACGTTCCTAACACCCTGTCATCTGTTGCCTGTTGCCTATCAGTACTTGTCGTGTAAGCGCCACCACTCGTAGCGCGCGGTCTTCGGCCAGCCGGGTGGGGAATCTTCCCAGTCCTCCTGACGGCCGTAGGGGGTGAGGTCGAGGAACGACCAGACGTTGCAGAACAACTCAGCACCACGCCCGTTGGTGAAATAGGTGCGGAAGACGCGTTCGCCATCGCGCAGGAAGACGCTGAGGCCGAAGCCATCGCTGATGCCGCAATCGGCGCTGAAGTCGCTGCCGTACGCCGAGTACCAGGGGGTGGACCAGCCCATGCGGGCTTGCACCGCAGCGATCTCGGCATACGCCGCGCGGGCGACGAGCACCAGCGAGGTGTCACGGGCGTGGAGATGCGCCAGGTGCGGGATGCTGTCGGCGACCATCGAGCAGCCGAAGCATGGCTCCGTATCGCCAGGGTTGAGCATGAAGTGGTAAACGATCAACTGTCGCCGGCCCTCGAACAGGTCGAGCAAGGTCGCTGGGCCGTCCGGCCCACCAAAGGTGTAGTCGTTGCGATACTCGACCATCGGCAGGCGGCGGCGCTCGGCGTTCAGCGCGTCGCGGGCGCGAGTGGCGTCCTTCTCCTTCAGCAGCAGGGCATCGCGGGCGGCCTGCCATGCGGCGGGCGTGACGATCTGTGGGAGGCTCATCGTCGGCTCCTTCTACCTGTGTCGTACGCTGCGTTGGGTTACCGCGTGGCCAGCATGCCGGCCAGTTTGTGGAAGCATTCCGACCAGCCGCCGTGGTGGTCGTCGCGCTCCTGGGCAGTGGGGAACGGGCTTTGGCGGAAGGTCATGCGGGTGCCGCCGGCGTGGGCGGCGAAGCTGACGCTCACGAGCGTTTCGTGGCGCAGCGCGCCGTCGTCTCCTTCCCAGGCGAAGGTGAACACCAGCCGGTGGGGTGGCTCGACCTCGCGGAACTCGCCACGCGACCATAGCTCCATGCCATCGGCGTCACGCCGCATGCAGGTGCGCCAGGCGCCACCGGGCACGACATCGAGCGTGGCGGACGGGGTGCTGAACCCCTCCGGCCCCCACCATTGCGCCAGTTGGGCCGGGTCGGTCCAGGCGGCGAACACCAGCTCCGGAGGTGCAGCGAAGTCGTGAGTCAGCAGCAGTTCGTGGGTGGCGGTAGCGAGGTCAGTCACGGTGTACCTTTCTGGATCTCGCGCAAGTGCGCATCGAGCCGGCTGAAGCTGCTTTCCCAGAACGGACGGTACTGCTCCAGCCAGTGGGTCGCCTCCTGCAACGGGCCAGGCTCCAGGCGGCAAGGACGCCATTGCGCCGCGCGTCCGCGGGTAATCAGGCCGGCGCGCTCGAGCACCTTGAGGTGTTTTGAAATGGCCGGCATGCTCATGTCGAACGGCTCGGCCAGTTCGGTCACCGTCGCCTCACCCTCGGCGAGCCGCGCAAGGATCGCCCGCCGGGTTGGGTCGGCCAGGGCGGCGAAGGTGGTATCGAGCTGTTCGGCGTCCATCGTGCTTATAACCATTCGGATAATTAACCGATCGGTTACATACGAGTATAGCGACTCAGCGTGCGTTGTCAAGGCCAGCAGCGGGAGCCACAACGTGACCTGCCCACTCCGGCACGCAGCGCCCAGGCAGCAAGCCGGCGCGGGTACGTTAGGGCGTGATTCCGCGGCGCCCCTTGAGGAACTCTCGTCATGCCCACGCTTGAACATGCTCGGCCGGAAGTGATTGGATTGGACTCCGCGCAACTTCAGGTCGCATACGACTTGCTCGAAAGTTGGACGCGGGGCCAGGAGCCGCCTCTTCCCGGCGGGGCGATTCTGGTTGGCCGCCAGGGAAAAATCGTGGGGCCGCGGTTCTTCGGCCGGCAAGGCCCCGAGCCGGAAGCGGGACCGATCCGCCGCGACGGCATGTTCCTTTTGGCATCGATCACGAAGCCGGTGGTTTACATGGCCGGGTTGATGCTCGTGGAGCGCGGGCTGTTGAACCTCTCGGACCCGGTGATGCGGTACATTCCCGAGTTCGCCGCCCATCACAAGGAAGAGACGCTCGTCCTGCATCTCTTTACCCATACGTCGGGTCTGCCCGACATGCTTCCCAACAATCTCGACTTGCGGCGCCGTCACGCCCCGCTGGAGGACTTTATCCAAGGCGCCATTCACGCTGTTCCCTCGTTCCGTCCTGGAACCAATTACCAGTACCAAAGCATGGGAACGCTGGTGACGGCCGAGCTGGTGCAAAGGCTTTCGGGCCTGACCATTCACGACTTCCTGCGGCGCGAGATCTTCGAGCCGCTGGGGATGAAATCTTCCGGCCTGGGGTCGCTTGGTTTCGACCGCGAGCGCCTGGTGCTGCGCCGTGGGGCGGCATGTTCAGCACACCCGACGACATGGCCCTCTTGTTTCAAATGCTCTTGAACGGGGGTGAACTCGGCGGCGTGCGATTGCTTTCGCCCGCCACCGTACAGGCCATGACCGGCAACCGCCTGGATGATCTACCTGAGTTGCCCGAGCCGATCCGCCGCACCCGGCCCTGGGGACTCGGATGGCGGTTGAACCATCGCGCGAGCGACGACACCTTTGGCGACTTGCTCGGGCCGCGCGCTTACGGCCACCTGGGCGCCACGGGCACGATGTGCTGGATCGACCCCGACCGGGACGGGTTTTGCCTCTTGCTCACGACCGCCCCTCGCGACAAGGCCCCCTGGCGCTTGGTCCATTTGTCCAACGCCGTGGCCGCCGCGTTTCGAAACGCATGACTCCGGCGCAAGCCACACCTGGGAAACGCCGGACGATGACGCCGCGGCGCGGGAGTGAACAGCGCCTCTTCATGAAAAAGGACTTTTTCCAACGGGAACGCCGGCAGGCGTTAAATTCGGGAGAATCGTTACAGCCGGCGGGCCAGCGCGGCCGATAGGCGGAAGTGGCGACATCCTTTTCCGCGAACTTCGCTTATAACTTTCGATGATTTCTCCCGCGTTGGCAACCTTGGCGGCTCCCGTGGCACAGGCGGCGACGACAGCGTCCCAGGCCGCGCTGCGTGGGGTGCAGGGAGCATTTGACTTGTTGCTGCGCGACGACCCCGAGCCGGAGGCAGTCGCCGAGGGCGAAAAGGGGGGCGTCCCTGAAACGAATTCTGCGGTCGAGTTACAGAAACAAGCCGACGCGCTGCTGGAGGATTTTCGTGAGCAAGCGATGGCGCGTCTAGCGGCGGCGGGGATTACTCTCGATGCGCCCTTGGTGCTGGAAGCGGATCGACTGGGGGGCGTGCGCGTGGTGGGCGGCCACCCGCAAGCGGGGGCGATTGAGCGAATTCTCTCGGAAGACCCGCAGCTTGTGAAAACGTTCGAGGCCTGGCAAGGCACGCACCGCGCCGCCGATCGCCAGCGACGCGCCGAGCAGTGGGAGCGCCTGTACGCACTTGACCCTACGGCCGCCCAAGCCCAGGACGCCCAATTCTCATCGCTGGATGAACCGCCGCTGCGCGTGACGCTTGCCTCGGTGTAGCTAACAGACTGAATTCTCGCGAATTTAGCTACGACACAATGTGTCGGTTTTGCATTACGCCCACACGACGTCGCCGGGGCCTTCGACCACTTCGCCGATGATCCAGCTTTCCATTCCCGCAGCGGCGAGGATTTCTTGGATGGTGCGTTGGAAGTGGGGGTTGAACACCAGCGCTAGCCCCACGCCGCAGTTGAAGACCTGCTCCATTTCCGCGTCGGCAATGCCGCCCAGCTTTTGCAGCCATGCAAACACGGGCGGGGCGGACCAACTTTGCGGCTTGAGCTGGACGCGCACCGTGGACGGTAAGATGCGGGCCAAGTTCTCGCGCAAGCCGCCGCCGGTGATGTGGGCGATTCCATGCACCACCCGCCGCCCGTTATAGGCATTCAGGATTTGCCGCACGGGCCGCGCGTAGATGCGAGTGGGGGTGAGCAGCGCCTCGCCCACGGTCTGGGCAAGCTCGTCAACGTGTTGATCGATGGCGAGGCCCGCTTTCTCGAAGACCACTTTCCGCACCAGGCTGTAGCCATTGGAGTGAAGCCCGCTCGCCGCCACGCCGAGCACCACGTCGCCCGGGGCGATGGCCTTGCCGTCGATCACTTGGCGGCGCTCGGCCACGCCCACGCAGAACCCGGCCAGGTCGTATTCGTCGGGGCGATACACGTCGGGCATGATCGCCGTCTCGCCGCCCAACAAGGCGCAGTCGGCTTGCAAACAGCCTTCGCTAACGCCGGCCACAATTTGCTCCAGCACGGCCGGATCATCCTTGGCCATCGCCACGTAATCGAGGAAGAACAACGGCTCGGCGCCGCAGCACAAGGCGTCATTGGCGCACATGGCCACCAGATCGATGCCGATGGTGTGATGCACCCCCAACTTTTGGGCCACCTTGAGCTTGGTTCCCACCCCGTCGGTGCAGGCCGCCAGCACCGGGTCGTCGTACCCGCGGCGGAACAGGCGGCTGTTGAAATCGAGTTGGAACAGGCCCGCGAACCCGCCTTCCAACTCCAGCACGCGCGGCGAGAACGTCCGCCGCATCAGCCGCGGCAAGCGGGACATCGACTCGCGGTACACATCCAAATCGACGCCCGCGTCTTTATAGGTGGTGGCCATACGTTCGTGGTTCTCGTGACGCCGCAACTAGCTTCTACATTTTAGCCACGGACGAAACACGGATTGAACACGGATCAAAGTCCGGAGAGGTTGTGACTCTTTCCGTAACAGCGGCGAGACGCCGCCGCTACGACGATTTGGCAAAACATCCACAACCGCGGAGGGCGTTAACTTGATTGTAGCTGAAGTCACAACAATTCAGGATTCGGCAACAAAGACTGAATTCTGGCGAATTCAGCGACAGCCC
>QEUZ01000453.1 GCA_003577355.1 Chloroflexota bacterium
GTCCCGGTCTGGTTTTCGATGCCGATCGTCGCCGCCTTGCCCCAGTTGTAGACGGAGAATTCGAAGTTCGTATCGAGGTAATGGAACTCGATCGCGTTGGAGCCTTCTTCGAGGATGATCTCGAAGGTTGCGGCGCCGTTCATGCGGTAGCGTGGCGTCTCGTACCATGCGATCACGAAGCGGCGTTCCGGGGCATCGCCAACCGTGCGGTACCACACTCCTCCGCCAGCTTGCGGGCTCAGGTCATCCCAGAACGGTGCGGCGTATCCGTTCGGTGGTGCGGGGTTGGGGATGGAGGTGTTGGAGAACGACGTATCGGTCGCTTCACCGAAGACGATGAAACCGTTGGTGACGACTGTCGCCTGAGCGTACTGCTCGCCGAAGAACGTGAAGAGGAACGGCAGATCGAGGGTGAATGCCTCTTCATCCTCGGTAAACGGAACCTGGGCGCCGCCTTCGCGGGCTTCGAGCCAGTTGAACGGAACCTCGCTGAGCGCGTAACCAATTACGACTTCAAGCGTCAGCAGCTGTTCCGCCCAGTACGCTGGGTCGGACCCGTCAGTTACGCGTACGGTCACGTCCCACGAGCCGGTCTCAACTGGCACACCGCTGATCTCCCCAGTGGCCGAGTCCAGCTCCAACCCCGGTGGTAACGTGCCGCCAACGATGTCCCAGGTGAGCGGCTCGGTCCCGCCGGTGCTCGTCAAGGTGTGCGAGTACTCAGCGGAGAGTGTCGCTTGTGGTAGGAAGAAGTCGACGACTGTTGGCGCGTTGGCAGGGGTCTGGCGGAACTGGATACCCATGCGGCGTTCGTATGGGCGCAAGGTTGGGGAATTGCTTGAGAACGTGCGCCCGACCATGCCGGATGGGTGTTCCAGCCCAATGGTCGCAGATGCGCCGTAGTCGAAGGTTGGGTCGGTAAACTCGGCGTCCTGATACTGGAATGTGATGACGTTTGTCGTCTCGTCGAAGATCACTTCGAAATACGACGAACCGATATCGTTGTAATGTGGCAATTCCTCCCACGCGACGACAAAGCGCCGGTTGGGTGCGTCCCCTTCGACATCCCACCAGATTGAGCCACCTTTCGCCGGGTTGAGGTCATCCCAGAACGGAGCGACGATCCCATTCGGGCGGGCTGGATTCGGCAGGAGATGGTTCGCCATTGCTGTCGCCGGGCTTGGACCGAAGACAACGTAGCCGTTGGTCGAGACGGTGAGCTGCGTGTAGTCGACGCCGTAGTACTTGAAGGCAAACGGGATGTCGATCACCCGTGATTCGTCATCTCCCCACATCAGGATCTGAAAGCCGCCGGTTGCTCGTGGCTCGATCCACTCGTAGGGAACGTTGCGGATGGCGTAGTTGTCAACGACAGCACCGCCTACCTGGCTAGTGATCCTGCGGCCAGAGACGCTCGCGCTCACGCTAACGGTGAGCGGACCAGTTGCTGGCGCATTGAACGTGCCACGGTAGACGCCGTCACCGTCGTTGCTGAGCTCGATCGGGATGCCCGCGTAGGAAGCGGTTACTATGACGCCCTCGGCTGCACCACAGTTGGCTGCGAGCGCTGCAACCTCGATGGCTTGCCCCTCTTCCACGGCAAAATCCGGCCGCGGTTCATCGATGAACAGCACAGGCTGGTTCGTGCAGCGCAGCGCCGAGGCGGCGTTGAGCCGGCCGCCGCTGGCAACTCGCCCAGCGAGGCCGGGTGTTTGGTCCACGGAGCTCATTAAGAGCGTGCGTATGGCAACCGGCGATGCGTCGGGTTGGCGCGACAGGATCAGCGCCGCCACCCCGCTGACCAGCGGCGTCGCCATCGACGTGCCGCTGAGGTACTTGTACGGTAGCCCGGCGACGCCAGTCCAGGTCGAGTAGATGTCCTTACCAGGAGCGGCCAAGTCGATGCTCCGCTGACCGTAATTCGAGAAGGTCGCGAGCTGGTCGTTGTGGTCGGTAGCAGCCACCGTAATGATGTTCGGGAAGGGATAGCTGGCCGGATAGGTCGGCAGATCATCGGCATCGCTGCCATCGTTCCCTGCGGCGACAACGACAAGTACACCTGCTTGCCTGGCAAGCGCGAGGGCGTCGACGATGGCCTGAGATGGCAGCGGGCCGCCCCAGGAATTGTTCGCGATTGGGAAGCCCATCGTGGCGGCGTAGGCGAGCGCGGCCGCAGCGTCAAAAGTGCTGCCGCCTCCGGTGTAGTCGAGAAACTTCAGCGCGACCAGCGAGACGTTCCAGGCGACCCCGGTGATGCCGATGCCGTTGTTGCCGGTAGCGCCAATGATCCCCGCGACATGCGTGCCGTGGCCATGGTCGTCGAAGGGGTTGTTGTCGCCATTGACGAAATCCCAGCCGCGCCAATCGTCGATATACCCGTTGCCGTCATTGTCGATTCCGTCGATACGGCAACCAGGGCAGTCCTCACCGGGGTTGACCCACATGCGCGGGTTATTTTGCTGGGCTCCACCAAGATCGGGGTTGGAGAAGTCGATGCCAGTGTCGATGACCGCGACGACGACAGCACTACTGCCGGTCGTCAACGTCCAGGCCTCCGGCGCGTCGATGTCCGCGTCAGGCAAACCGGACCCGCCAACAGTGTACTGGCCGGTGTTGTCCAACCCCCACTGTTTGTCGAATGCGGGGTCTGCAGGGACGCGAGTGTCAGCCGCGATCTGCACGCGGTAGTTCGGCTCCGCGTACAGGACTCTGGGGTCGCC
>QEUZ01000454.1 GCA_003577355.1 Chloroflexota bacterium
AAGTTCTGTCGCTGGCTCTGGTGGGCATGTTCGGTTACGTCGGCAGCGCCATGGCGGCGTGCCCGACCGGTCCGACGACGGCTGAGGGTGGTGCGTGGACTGCCAAGTCCGTGTCTCCGGGTTCGAGCGTTGCCATCGCGACGCCGGGTCTGGATGGCAGCGAGTGCAAGCTTGATGCCGCGATTGCTGGTTCGCTGACGGGTACCGCGACGGTTTCGTATACGCATGCCGCGTCTGAGCCGAGTTATCGCTTCCAGTTTTTGGTGAATCCGGATGCGTTGGGAAGTTTCAGTTTGACGGATAGTGTTGGCGTGTTTCGCGCCAATGCGTCGACGCCAGCGAACGGCAGCAGCAATGCGCTTCAGGTGAATCTCGTGGCTGGTTCCGGCGGTACGCGTCGAGTTCGCTTCAACGCCGCTTGCAACGTGCCCGCGAGCAGCTTCCGCTGCACGGCCGCAACTTCCACCAATCTCCCTGCCGGTGTCGCCAGGATCGAAGGCAAGTTGACGTTCGGTGCCGGTGCTGCTGGCAAGCTGGATGTCTGGGTCAACGCTGCGGCTGGCTCCACTGAACCGGCGACGACGTTGTCGATCTCGAACCTTGATAACGCGGCTTGGGCAGGCGTCGGTCAGGCGACGCTTGGTCTGGCGAATCCGAGCGTTCCCTACAAGAACGCACATGCGAACCAAGTGGTCGGCTTCGATCGGTTTGATTCGCGCCGTCAGACCTATATTGGTTGGTGATCGAATTGATACGGTTGGCGTTCATGACGCCAACCGTAGGTCCGTTTTGACTTGTAACTCAAATCTGGAGTGAACGATGAAGAAGAATCTGCTCGCTGCAACATTGGGTGCTGTCGTGCTGGGTTTTGTGAGCATGTCGGCGTCGGCGCAGACGTGTGCGGGCCCACAGATGTGGCAGCCACCTGTGGGTGGCGAAACCATCAGCGGTGTCTCAACGTGTGGTGGTGATACAACGGCAACGGCCTACTGTTTTGGTAATCAGGATGCACCAGGCCCGGCGTATGTCTTTCAGTCGAATTTCAGCAGTGGTCGCACGTTTACCACGATTTCGTTGACTGGCGGCACTCCGAGCTTCAATCCCGTGATGTATATGAGCGCGGTTTCTGGTGGCTGTGGTACGAACGCTCCTTGCGGCCCCAGTGGCGATTCTGGCTTTCCGATCCAGACCGCTGACGTGGCTGATGGCGACTGGTTCATCATCGTGACGGCGGCGAGCATCGACAGTGCTGGTGCGTGTGGTGACTTCACCATCACCTCGAACGGCTCGTTCCCGGTGACGCTCACGAACTTCACGGTCAGCTGATTCGCGTAGAAGTTGTGTGAAACCCACCTGTGGCAACACAGGTGGGTTTTTTTATTGGAGTGAGTCTGTGCGCATGATATTTGCGTTTTTGCTGGCGGCCGGGGTGGCGGGGGAGTCCCACGCTGCGCCACCGCTACCGCCACCCCCAGCCAAATTGACGGTGCGCACTTGCGACGCGGGTGAACACTACCAGTTCGCGACGGCGACGTGTTCGATAGAACTGCACAACGCCGGGGATCGGCCCATTCGGGTATCGAAGGTGGTTCCTGGCGTTGACTGGGACAAGGCAGTGTCCGCGGGTACCGTGGTCCCTGGCAATGGGTCCGCGTACCTAGACGTGACGATCGACACGCGCAACGATGAAGGGGCGATTCGCCGCTTCTTCCAGCTTGAGACCGATGAGCCGGGCTTTCCCAAGCGCGGTGCGGAAGTCCGCGCGTTTGTGCTTTCCGTACTTGACCAAGCTCGACCGAAGCTCGACTTTGGCGTCGTTCGGATCGCGAACGGCGATGTCGATGCCACGCGATCGCTCGAGCTCACTAGCCGCGAAGCGCCTGGCTTCCGGATCACCGGCATTGAGTCCACCCCGACGTGGATCGACGCGCGCGTCGGTAGCGATGGGCACTCGGTCGAGGCACGGCTGAACAGGCACGTGCCGTGGGGTCTCACGCATAACGGCGCGGCTTACATCAAGGTTGGCCTTAACGCGGCCAAGCAGCAGCATGCGTGGATCGAAGTGAATGCGCGCGTGCTGGGCGCAATCGTTCCGGATGCCGACCCCTTTCCCCTCGGTCTGATGCGAACGGTGGGCAAACACGAGTTTCTGCTGCGCATTACCAGCCGGTTGGGCAAGGACTTTCAAACCGGCACCCCGAGACTGAGGGGCATCAAGGGAGCCGCCACGATGGAACAGTGCGTGCCGATTACCACCGGTTGCCGCTTGGCACGTGTGTCTGTCGACAATGACCAACGCCTCGGCAAGATTGAGGGAGTGCTTGAGGTTCCGTTGCCCGAGTTCGGAACCACCCTGCCGGTTGAGTTGGTTGGTATGTTGCTGACGCCTGAAACCAAGATCCACGATCTGGATGAGGTGCTGAAGCGCAGCGAGTCGAAGGCATCAAGTGCGGCGCGTTCCTCGGAGCCGGATTTGGAGCGCGCATTGGCCAACGCCACGAAGGAGAACGCGCCACCGCCGCCTGGTCACGGGCCGCTGCTGCGTTGGTCGGCGGTGCATCAGGAAACCAGCTACGGGTATTTGATTTATCGCTCGGAGAGCGCCGAGGGTCCGCTCGTACGTATCAACAAGGATGTCATTCCCGTTTCACGCGAGGGTGTGGACGCGTCCGGGAACTATCAATGGCGAGACACTAGTGCGGAAT
>QEUZ01000455.1 GCA_003577355.1 Chloroflexota bacterium
GGTGAGCAACCCGGTCAAGGCGGTGGCGTGATGGTATCAGTCGTCACGACCGGCACCTATCTCGACCGCATCCTGGCAAACACGGCTGCTGAAGTTGCGGTGCGCAAAGCGCATGTCAGCGTGGCAACGCTCGAGCAGGAGGCCGCCTCCCGGCCGGCAGCCCTCCCGATGGCAGCGGTCCTTCGCGGTCAGCGGGTACGTATCATCACCGAAATCAAGCGGGCGTCCCCCTCGAAGGGAGAAATTGCGCCGGGCGTGGCAGCCATCGATGTGGCGCAGGACTACCTCGCGGGGGGCGCTGGCGCGATCTCGGTGCTGACGGATGAGCGCTTCTTCGGTGGATCACTGGAAGACCTGCGCGCTGTCAGTGACCTGGCGCATGCCGATGCCTGGCCACGACCCGTCCTGCGGAAAGATTTTGTGGTTGACCAGTACCAAGTGCTCGAAGCGCGCGCTGCTGGCGCCGATGCGGTGCTCTTGATCGTCGCGGCGCTCACTGACCCACACCTCAAAGAGCTCCTGACGTGCGCTAATGAGCTTGGCCTGTCAGCGCTGGTTGAGGTGCACGATGAGTGGGAGCTGGAGCGCGCCCTCTCAGCCGGAGCGTCTTTCATCGGCGTCAACAACCGTGACCTGCGTTCATTCGGCGTTGACCTTGCAACGACCGAGCGCCTCGCCCCGCTTGTGCCGGAAAGCGCCACGCTCGTCGGAGAAAGCGGCGTCGCATCGCGTGCCGATGTCGAGCGCCTCGAACGCGCTGGTGTGCACGCGGTGCTGGTAGGCGAGACCCTCATGCGCGCGACGGACCGTCGAGCGGCGGTGCAGGAGCTGTTGGGATGAGCGCGACAGAGCACCGGCCACTGGTGAAGATCTGTGGCGTCAGCCGGCCCGAGCATGCTGTGGTGGCCGCCGAAGCGGGGGCCGACTTCATCGGCGTCGTCTTCTACCCTCCGAGCATCCGCAATGTGAGTATCGATGCGGCGCGCGCGGTTGCTGCGGCTGCCCATGCGGCGAGCAATGGAAACATGCAGGTTGTCGGCCTGTTCGTGAACGCACCAGTTGAGCATATGAATGCGGTCGCGGACTCAGTCGGCCTGGACCTCATCCAGCTTTCCGGCGATGAGCTGCCGGAGACCGTGGTAGGCCTCAACCGGCCAGCGATCAAGTCGATACGTATTGACTCGGCCGGCCGGGGAGACGAAGAACGCCTGTTCCGTGCCTGGACCACTGCGGCGCCCCGCCTCTACGCGGTGCTTCTTGATGCGCATTCGCCGGGTATGTATGGCGGCACTGGCACGGTCGCCGACTGGTTTGTGGCCGCTGACTTTGCGCGTCGCTTCCCGACGGTGCTGGCCGGCGGACTGACGCCGGAGAACGTCGCGCGGGCGATACAGCTGGTGCGGCCTGCAGCAGTCGACGTATCGAGCGGAGTCGAAACCGAGAAACAAAAGGACCCGGACAAGATACGCGCGTTCATCCACGCCGCGAAAGCGGTGCAACCCGGCGTGCAACTGGCAGCCGGACGCCACGGAGGGTTCTGATGACAGCAACAATCGAGAGACAGACACCACAGCTACCCGATGCCTTCGGGCGTTTCGGCGAGTTCGGGGGCATGTACGCACCGGAAACACTCATGCCCGCCATTCACGAGCTGATCCGCGCCTACACCCTTGCGCGCGATGACCCAGCGTTTCTCGACGAGCTGGAGTACCTGCAGCGCACCTACATCGGACGCCCTACGCCAATTACCTACGCTGCCAACCTGACCGCGCACTGGGGGGGAGCGAAGGTTTACCTGAAGCGCGAGGACTTGGCACACACCGGGGCCCATAAGATCAACAACGCCATCGGGCAGGGGCTGCTGGCCAAGCGCATGGGTAAGCAGCGCGTTATCGCCGAAACCGGCGCTGGGCAGCACGGCGTCGCGACAGCGACGGCCTGCGCGTTGTTGGGTATGAAATGTGTGGTCTATATGGGCGAGGTCGACATCGCTCGGCAATCACTCAACGTGTTCCGCATGAAGCTGCTCGGCGCTGAAGTGCGCTCGGTCACGAGCGGCTCCCGCACACTGAAGGACGCGATGAACGAGGCCATCCGAGACTGGGTGACCAACGTCAACGACACGTACTACATCATTGGGAGCGTTGGCGGCATGCACCCCTACCCGATGATGGTGCGCGACTTTCAGTCAGTCATCGGACAGGAAGCGCGCGAGCAGATGCTGAACATCACCGGCAGCCTGCCTGCTGCAGTCGTCGCCTGCGTTGGCGGCGGCAGCAACGCAATGGGAATCTTTCACGCCTTCGTCCCTGACGCCGAGGTGGAACTGGTCGGCGCTGAGGCGGCTGGCCATGGGATCGCATCTGGCAAGCATGCGGCGAGCCTGACGGCCGGTCGCATTGGCATCCTGCACGGGTCGAAGTCCTACGTGTTACAGGATGAGCATGGGCAGATCATCGAAGCGCATTCAATTTCCGCTGGGTTGGATTACCCATCGGTTGGGCCGGAGCTTGCCTACCTGAAGGATACCGGGCGGGCACGCTTCGGCGCGGTAACCGACGACGAGGCGTTGGAGGCGCTGCAACTGCTCTGTCGTACGGAAGGGATCATTCCGGCGCTTGAATCTGCGCATGCGGTTTCGCTCGCTGCTGAGGTAGCCAAGGCGTATCGACCCGAGCAATCAATTCTCATCAAC
>QEUZ01000456.1 GCA_003577355.1 Chloroflexota bacterium
GGCCATGCGGATGGCCTCGTAGCCGGTGGCGGCTTCGGCGACGACGCGGAAGCGGCCGGAGTCGTCGATGAGGCGATGCAGACCCTGGCGAAAGAGCGGATGATCGTCGACGATCATGATCGTATTGCGTTGAATTGCCATGTGTTGCCACCCTCTCGCTGCAGACCCGTGCTCCAGATGGACGTTGCGTACTCCCCCACCGGGCCAGGTCGTCGCTGGCCCTGGTTCCGCCTCCAATATAGTGTACGTACACTCTACCATGTGTACGTACACCTCGTCTAGTAGTTGCCATCGACCTTGTTTTCTCTGGACACAGGTCCTGTTTCCAGCCTGTGCTGATGTCCTGCTTGGTGGGTGCAGACGATTGCGCTGCACACCCCGGCGACGCCGCCTGTATCATCTGGCGGTGAAGACACACGTTGACATCTGTTGGTTGAACCGATGACTGCTCACCCACAAGCGCCGCGGCGGAGCGAGCCACGCTCCTCGCAGCCACGCCGTGGGGAGGGACAAGCGCTGGCTCCGACGGCCCTGCTGGTGGCGTTCGTGCTGGCGACTGGCAGTTTGGCGCCGATCCTGCGCGATGCGCTGGTCGCTGCCCGGTTCGGTGCGACGACGGCGAGCGATTCGTATTTCCTCGGCGCCTACGTCGCTGTCATGCTGGTCACGATTCTCGTCTCGGAATCTGCGGCGCCCGCAGCAGTCGTCAGCCTGTCGATGCAGCGCAGGGACACAGCGGAACGGCAGGGTTGGCCGCTGTGGCTCGTGCTGCTGGGCAGCGGGTTGGGATTGACGGTTGTGGCGCTCGCCCTCGTGTTCCTGGCGGACCCACTGGCAGCGTTACTCGCGCCCGGCTTCAACGCCGCTGCACTGGAAACGACGGCGCGCGCTCTCGTTGCGACAGCCCCGGTCGTTGTCCTCCTGGGCATGACCTGGCTTGTAGCGGCGTGGCTGAATGCCGGTAACCGCTTTGTCTTGCCGGCCCTGATCACACCACTCGTCGCTCTGGGCGCATGCCTGCCGTTGTTGGCGGGGACCACGGACCCAGCGTACGCCGCCTTTGGCTGGACGATTGGCGCGTTCATTGCCCTGTGTGCGTTGCTGGGCGGCTCGCGCCTGTTGCGGGCGTCGAGCGGGCCGGCGCCTGCGGCGCGGGTTGACCGGGCGATGTTCCGGGCCGGGTTGACGATCGCGCTGCCCTTGCTCATGCTAACCGTCGTCACACAGAGCACCGAGATTGCCGACCGGGTCATTGCCTCGCACGTAGGCGAAGGGGCGGTAACCACCGTTTCGTTGGCGAAGAAGACGATCATCCTGCCGAGCACGATCCTTGTTGCTGCCGTTGGGGCGGTGGTGCTGCCGTTCATCTCCAGGCGCGAGGCAGATATCGAGCGCGCAGACGCCTTCGGCCGCACCCTCAACCTGTCGCTGTTCTTCCTGTTGCCGACGGCGGCATTTCTCATCCTGTTGCGTGGCGATGTCGTGCGCATCCTCTACGGGCGGGGCGAGTTCGGCCCGCAGGACATCCAGGTCACCGCGACATTGCTCGGGTTGTACGCCGTTGCTCTGGTGCCGACGAACATTGGGGTCGTCCTCCAGCGCACGTTCGCAACGTTCGGAGGGTTGCGCTCGGCCCGAACACCCTTTTACCCCTACGCAATCGCCATGGGTTGCTATATCCCGGGCGCCTGGTTCGGCGCACAGGCCTTTGGCCTCAAGGCGTTGCCAGTGGCATTTGCGCTGGCGGAGTTCGCCTACGTGGGGGCGCTCATCGTTGGGTTGAAACGGCGCTTGCATGTTCGGCTGCCGCCGCTCCTGTGGCCGGCGGCCATCGCGCTCCTCGCCACAGCCTGCGGTGGGCTGGCAGTGGCTGGGCTGCTGCTGGTTGACGTTGGTTCAGTATGGGCGAACACCGCACTGCGGTTGGGGGCAGGGGTGGCGGTATACGCTGGGCTTGTCGCCTGGCTCGGCCACCCGGCTGCAACCGATATTCTGGCGGTTGTCCGGCGGCCCACACATGAATCTGCTGGCAATCGTTTGCGCGTCGGGCTGGATGTGACCTACGCCGGCACTCGCGACGGCACAGGGCGATACGGTTCCTCGATTGCCCGAGAGCTGGCGCGTCGCGACGATCTGGAGCTGCTGCCGATCCGCTCTCCACGCTTCAACCGGCTGCCACGCCCGCTGCGCCTGCCGCTGAACGGCATCATCCATTTGATCTGGATCCAGATAGCGGCGCCGCTGTGGGCCTGGCGACGGCGGGTAGACGTGCTCCACATGGCGACGACGGCGCCGTTCGTCGCGCCGTGCCCGGTTGTCGTGACAATCCACGACGGACTCGACTACTACCCGGCGCTGCGCCCCTCGCGCACCTGGAGCGCCTATGTCCGCTGGGTTGGCGCGCGCGCCGCGCGTCGTGCTCAAGGGGTCATTACCGTGAGTGCGGCGAGCGCTGCCGAGATCCGCCAGTTCTACCGCATCCCTGCCGAACGCATTCAAGTGGTCCCGCATGGCAGCGAGTTGAGCACCAGTCAGCTGATCGCACCGAATGCCGCGTCCACTGCGTATGTCTTGGTGGTAGCGTCGGCGAGCAAGCGCAAGAATGTCGAAACCGCGCTGCAGGCGGTCGAACTGGTGCGGGCGGCGGGGCAGGAGATTGAGTG
>QEUZ01000457.1 GCA_003577355.1 Chloroflexota bacterium
CACGCGCCAACTGGCGGCCGGCAGCGACGACCCGGAAGTCGCCGGTTTGCTCGCGCTGATGCTGCTGCACCACGCGCGCCGACCCGCACGCACCGACCCCGCTGGATTGCTCGTGCCGCTGGCCGAACAGGACCGCAGCCTGTGGGACACCCGCCTGATCGCGGAAGGGGTTGCGCTCCTGCAGGCCGCCCTGGCCCGCGACCGGCTAGGCGAATATCAGGCCCAGGCCGCCATCGCCGCGTTGCATGCCGACGCCCAGACGGCTGACGAGACGGATTGGCTGCAGATCGTCGAGTGGTACGACGAGCTGGTGCGGCTCACCGGTAGCCCTGTGGTGCGGCTCAACCGCGCCGTCGCGCTGGGCGAGGCGGATGGCGCGCGGGCCGGCCTGGCCGCACTGGCCGAGCTCGACCCCGCCCTGCCCCGCTACAGCGCCGTCGCGGCCTACCTGCACGAGCGCAACGGCGACCTAGCAACCGCCGCGCGACTGTATGCCGACGCTGCCCGCTTGGCAGCCAGCCTGCCGGAGCGTGAGCACCTCGCCCGCCAGGCCGCGCGCCTCAATGCGCAGTTGCGCCGGTGATGCCCGCCCTCCGTCCCCAGCGCCTGCAGGCCAGCGCACCCTGGCGGCCGGATGCGCGTCGGAGAGCGGCATAGAGCGCCGCGGTACGCGACACAACGGCACACAGCATTGACGCCTGCCCGCACTTCGGATACACCCCCTGCGACAACCTTCCTGCGAATGGGCCAACGAGGGGATAGCCGATGAGCGCGACCGACCCGTATGCCAAACCGGAGCCACGCTACACTGAGCGGCTGGAGCCGAGTGTCCCCGTGCCGATGCGCGACGGCACGCGCCTCGCGACCGACCTGCACTTCCCGGTCGGAGCGCCGGAGCCGCTGCCGGTTATCCTGATCCGCACGCCCTACAACAAGAACACCTGGCGCGATGAGCGCTCCGATGCGCGCGTCTTCGCCGGACAGGGCTTCGTCGTGGCCGTGCAGGATGTACGCGGCAAGTTCGAGTCCGAAGGGCGCTACACCGTGTCCAAAGGGGACGGCGAAGACGGCTACGACACCATCGACTGGCTGGTTGCCCAGCCCTGGTGCAACGGCAATATCGGCACCTACGGCTGCTCCTACCTGGGCGAGAACCAGTTGATGCTGGCCAAGCTGCGCCACCCCAACCACCGCTGCGCCGTGCCAAAGGCCGCCTCCGGCGGGAAGTACCGCTTCTCCTACCGCAATGGCGGCGTCGTCTCGCTGATGGACGCCATGCTCTGGTTCCGCAACAACGGCGCGAAAGTCGCGCCGCACTATGACCTTGGCGATGACCCGGCCCTGCTCCAGCAGGCCATGCCCTACTTCCAGTTGCGGCCCAACTTACCGCAGATCGACCCGTTCGACATCTGCCGCGCCCTGCCGGTGGTTGATATCGTGCGCAGCTCCGGCGCACCGCCGACCGACTACGAGGACTTCGTCTCCCGCGACCCGTGGGACCCCTGGTGGGACGAGATCGGCTACATCACCGACGACGACGAGTTCGACGTGCCGGCGCTCTTCACCGATTCCTGGTACGACTACGGGCCGGGGGATGGGCTGGAGATCTTCAACCAGTTCCGCAACCGCTCACTGAGCTGGCGGGCGAGAGAGAACATCTACGCCATCATCGCGCCAGGGCTGCACTGCGCCCACGAACGCGCCCGCGAGCAGACGGTTGTCGGCCAGCGCGACCTCGGCGACGCCCGCTACCCCTTCTGGCAGCTCTACCTGGATTGGTTCGACCACTGGCTGCGCGGGGTCGACAACGGCGTGGAATCGCAGCCGAAGCTGCGCATCTACGTGATGGGCCGCAACATCTGGCGCGAGGAGCAGGAGTGGCCCCCGGCCCGCGCCGTGTTCACCCCCTGGTACCTGCACTCCGCCGGCCACGCCAACAGCCGCTACGGCGACGGCAGCCTCTCGCCCCAGCCACCCGCCGATGAACCGCCCGACCACTACACCTACGACCCCGCCACTCCAGCGCCCAGCCGTGGCGGTCCCTCCGGCTCCGGCGCCAGCGATGTCGGGGCCATCGACCAGCGGGACGTGGAGATGCGCCACGACATCCTCGTCTACACCAGCGACCCGCTGCCGGACGGGCTGGAGGTGACCGGCCCTCTGGAAGTGGTGCTCTACGTCAGCTCCAGCGCGCCGGACACCGACTTCATCGCCAAGCTGATCGACGTCTACCCCGATGGCCGCGCCTTCAACGTGCAGGAAGGGGCAGCCCGCGCCCGCTACCGCGAGGGGAGCGACCACGAGGTCTGGATGCAGCCGGGCGGGGTCTACGAAGTGCGCATCTGGCTGCAAGCCACCAGCAACTGGTTCGCCCCCGGCCACCGCATCCGGCTGGACATCTCCAGCAGCTGCTTCCCCCGCTGGGAGCGCAACCTCAACACCGGCGGCCGCAACTACGACGAAACCGAGTGGCAAGTCGCCCACACCACCATCCACCACGCACCAGGGCGCGCGTCATATGTGTTGTTGCCAGTGATGAGTGATTAGTGACTAGTGATTAGGCCATTGTGCTAGATGGGGAAGGCGAGGCGTTTGATCTGCAAGACCTCGGACTCCCCGAGCAGCCGATTCAGATAGAGACACAGCGTATGCGCGGT
>QEUZ01000027.1 GCA_003577355.1 Chloroflexota bacterium
TGGTAGTCTGCTCTGCGATGCGTTGGCGAGGCGCCGCTCGTTTGGAGGTGAGCTAGTGGATCTGCTTGAACACCTGCTCGCACATGACCGCTGGGCGACACTGAGCCTGTTGGAGGCTAGCCGCGACCTGAACGAAATACAGCTTGACCGAGAGTTCGATATTGGGCACCGCACGTTGCGCCAGACATACCAGCATCTGATTCACAACATCGCGTTCTGGAGCGGCCTCATGGTCGGTCGCCCCTTGGGCGGGAACCCGTCCGAGGTTTCGCCGGACGATTCAATCGACGCCCTCATTGCGCGGTTTGAACGCACCCACACAGCGTTCGCAGACTTGGCGAAACAACTCGCTCAAGGTCGTCGTCTGGCTGACACATTTGTTGACCACTATGGCGAGAAAGCGACCTTTGGCGGAGCCATTCTGCATAACGTGCTCCACAGCGCCGAACACCGCACCGAAGCGCTCCACATCTTGCGTCGACTTGGTGTACCAAACCTTGAAGAGACCGATCTCTTGCTGTGGGAGTACACCGTCTGGCGCGCGCGGTAACGCGGACGCCTGCTATGTGCGCTGGCCACGAGTAACGCGAAAAGCGTGGATCGACATACATCCCCACTGCTTATACTTGATGGGCGCGCCGGAGCATGGGGCCGCCAGCGTGTCGACGACTACGCAGGAGGAGTTTGGAATGGCTGTCAGTGCTCGAACCAGAGTCCGCGGCGGAGAGGCCGTCGTCGGTGCGCTGAAAGCCCACGGCGTCGACACCGTCTTCGGGATCCCAGGCGTACACAATCTTGAGATCTACGATGCGCTGGTCGACGAACCTGGCATAACCAATATCCTCGCCCGCCACGAACAAGGCGTCGGGTTCATGGCAGATGGATACGCCCGCGCGACAGGGAAACCAGGAGTTGCCCTGATTGTCACCGGCCCTGGGGTCACCAACGTCGCAACCGCGGTCGGCGAGGCCTTTGCCGACTCCTCGCCAATGCTGGTGATCGCGACCAACCTGGAACGCAAGTACATCGACACCCTTGCCGGAAACCTGCACGAAATGACCGACCAAATGGCGGTTATGCGCCCGATCGTCAAGTGGGCGAAACGTGTCGAGGCGGCAGCTGACATTCCGGCTGTCATCGCCGAAGCGTTCGCAGCCCTTGCGACTGGCCGACCCCGCCCCGTCTACGTTGAGATCCCGATCGACGTCCTCGCTGAAGATGTTGATGTCAGTGGTTACACCGTACTGGAAACGTCGCCGGCGACGCCAACACCGGATGACATCGCCAAGGCAGCGGCGCTGATAGCAGAAGCGCATAAGGTCTGCATCTTCGCAGGTGGTGGAACGAACGACGCGGTGGCAGCGGAACTGCTCACCCAGCTCGCGGAGGAGCTTGGGGCTGGTGTGGTTACATCATTGATGGGCAAAGGCTCAATCCCTGAAGACCACCCCAACGCCGTCGGCGCATTTGGGTACCGCTGGGCGGCCGACAGCCCAACTGCCGATTTGATGCGCGGCAGTGACCTGACGCTTGCGATCGGGACAGGGCTAGGGGTCCGCACGACGGCCGAGGCGACGTTGCCGTTGTCTACGCGGTTGCTCCACGTCGACATCGACGCGTCTGAGCTCGGTGCGCACTACTCCCCTACTCTCGCCATCGCCGCTGACGCAACGGAGACGCTTACCCTGCTGCTCGAAGCCGTGCGTTCCGGCGCGCGTCCGCGTGGTCGCTGGGATGCCGAGGACCTGGCCGCGATCCGCGAGCGTCAGGCGCAGCCCGTCGATGCGCGCACCGCCGGATACCTGCCCTGGCTGCTCGCGCTGCGGGCGGGTCTCGAACGCGATGCAATCCTCTGCAACGACATGACGATGATGGCGTACGAAGGCGTCCGCTACTTTCCGGTCTATGCGCCGCGCAGCTACACCTTCCCACGCGGCTTTGGCACGCTTGGGTCTGCCATGCCCACCGCCCTGGGAGCCAAGGTGGCGCAACCTCACCGGCAGGTCGTTTCGGTTGCTGGTGATGGTGGGTTCCAGTTCACGTTGGAAGAATTGGGCGCTGCGGTCCACCACCGTATCCCCGTAACGATGGTGATCTTCAACGACGCGACGCATAGCGCGGTGAAGGTGGTTCAGCGGCGAGATTATGAACGGCGCTACGTTTCGGTCGATTTGGTGAACCCTGATTATGTAAAGATTGCCGAGGCCTACGGTATGCCCGGCCGCCGCATTGGTTCACCCGCTGAGCTGACCAGCGCGCTCATCGAGGCTCGCGAGTCCGAGCTGCCAGTGCTGCTCGATGTGCCGATTCGTTTGGAGACGTACTAACTCGTGGCCGCGGTACCATCGAGTGCTACGGCGCGGCCGAACGTCGCGCTTGCCAGAGACCCTGCTGGATTGCTACTGTCGATCATCGTTTTCGTCGGTGGCATTTGCAGTATTGGCATTGAGGTCTCTGCGTCTCGACTAATCGGGCCGTACTTCGGTTCTTCGACGTTCATCTGGGCCAACCTGATTGGTCTGACTCTGCTGTACCTGACGCTGGGCTACTTCATTGGTGGCCGCTTGGCGGATCGATACCCTTCGGCAACACTGCTGTATCTCCTGGTTGTCACAGCCGGCGCTTCAGTCGCCTTTATCCCCACAGTTTCGCGGCCGATCCTCAGGATTTCGCTGGATGCCTTCGATGACGTTGCCGTTGGCGCGTTCTACGGCTCGCTCGTGGGGACGATCCTCCTGTTTGCCGTACCGATCACCCTGCTCGGTTGCATCTCCCCGTTCGCCGTGCGCCTGCGGCTACGCAGCGTCGAACGCGCGGGCAACACAGCTGGTTCACTGTACGCACTCTCGACGGTGGGATCGATCCTCGGCAGCATCCTGCCGACATTTCTGCTGGTGCCGGCCTTTGGCACCCGCGCGACGTTCATGATCTTCAGCTTGGGGCTGGTCATTCCGGCGACTCTTGCGCTCGTCGCCTTACGGGCCCGCGCTGAGACGCTCGTTGCGCTTGGGTTGGCTGGAGCCGTTGGGCTGGTCCCCGTGCTGGACCAAGGCGGCCTGATCCGCCCACCAGAGTACGGCGTGGTCATTCATGAAGCCGAAACGCGCTACAACTATGTCCAGGTGCTCGACCGCAATGGTGAGATTCTGCTCGCGCTCAACGAGGGGCATGCTGTCCATTCGATCTACAATCCGAACTCGCAGCTCACCCGTGGTCCGTGGGACTACTTTATGATCGGCTCCTACTTCAACGCGCAGCAGCGCCCTGAAGATGTTGACTCGTTGCTCCTGATCGGGCTAGCGGCCGGGACGGTGTCGAAGCAATTCACTGCCGCGTACGGCCCGATCCCGATCGACGGGGTCGAGATCGACGGAGAGATCGCCGAAATCGGGCGTCAGTACTTCGACATGAATGAACCAAACCTCAACGTCATTATCGAAGATGGTCGTTACTACCTGACTCGCACGTCAAACACCTACGATGTCATTGGCATCGACGCCTATCGGCAGCCATACATCCCGTTTCATTTGACGACCCGCGAGTTTTTCCAGGATGTAAGCGACCACTTGAACGATGATGGCGTTGCTATCGTCAATGCTGGTCGGACTCGCACCGACTTCCGGCTGGTCGATGTTATCGCTTCGACCATGCGCGACGTCTTTCCGAATGTCTACATCATCGACGTCGCCCGCTTCACGAACAGCATCGTTATCGGGACGAAACAGCCAACCGATATCGACAACTTCGCGCAAAACATCCTGCAGATCCCGGAGAGTTCCCTGATCCGCCAGGTCGGCGACCTGGCATTAGAGAGCGGCAACATCCGCGAATGGACCGAGACGAAACAGGTCTTCACCGACGACCTTGCGCCGGTCGAGCTTGTCGTCGATCAGATCATCCTGCGGGCGGCAACCAATGAGTAGTTGCGTGTGCACCTCGCAACCCCCGGCATTCAGGTTCACGTCACTCATGCAAATGCCGCTCGTCCAGGCCATGAGCGGGCGATGCAAGGAGGCGCCTGCCGAGGGCGACCTCGGGTACACCCCGCATAATGACCATGCCGTCATCGATGACAACCGGGACGCATTCCTTCGTTCCGTCGGAGTGGACCCTCTGGCGCTGACCCTGGGCCGGCAGGTACATGGCACGACCGTCGCCCAGGTCCGTAGCGCCGACCGCGGTCGTGGCCGTCCGCCGCGCTTCGACGGGTTTCCGGCGACCGACGCGTTGGTTACCGATGCATGCGATGTCGCCCTCGGCACGGTTGTTGCCGACTGCGTCCCGCTGCTCGTCTATGACACACGCCGGCATGTGTTAGGCGTGGCCCACGCCGGTTGGCGGGGTACGGTCGGATTGATCGCGCGCAATGTCGTGGTTGCGCTCCAAGCGAATTTCGGGTCCCAGCCAGCCGACCTCGTGGCAGGCATCGGCCCGTCGATTGGTCCATGTTGCTATGAGGTCGGAGCCGACGTTCTGGACGCCTGGGGCGATTCCGGCGTATCGCACCTCGAAACCGCAGTCGTGCGGCGCGGGGAGGCGTATCATTTCGACTTGTGGACAGCGAACCAGCTGCAGTTGGTGGAAGCGGGACTGCCCAGTAGCCAGATCGAAGTCAGCCAGATCTGCACACGCTGTGAGTACGAGCGTTTTTTCTCGTACCGTGGCGCTCGCGCAGGTCTCGGGACAGCAGGACGTATGATGTTGGTGGCCCAATTGGGGGTGCCGGGGTGATCCAGACAACAACGTCGCCTTCGTCAATCGCCAAGGAGGATATCCAGCGCTACGAAGCGCGCCTCGCGGCAGTCCATGAACGCATTGCTGGCGCCGCAGCACGCGCCGGCCGGGACCCAGCCGAGGTAACGCTGGTTGCCGTCTGCAAGACTGTCGGCCGCTACGACATCGACGCTGCTTACGCCGCCGGTCAACGCGACTTTGGGGAAAACCGGGTGCAGGATGCACGCGCGAAATTTTCCGACGCTGTGCCGGCGGACCTGCGCCTGCATATGATCGGCTCGTTGCAAACCAACAAGGTACGCCAAGTCGTCGGCGTGTTTGACTTAGTGCACTCTGTCGACCGGATCGCGCTGGTGGAGGAGATTGAACGCCGTGCCGCAGCACAAGGAACCGTGCAGCCGATCCTGGTCCAGGTAAACATCGCCCGTGAACAGCAGAAGCATGGCTGCCTTGTCGAGGATATTGACCCACTCATCGAGGCGATTCTCTGCGCTCCACATGTACAGTTGCGAGGACTGATGACGATGGCCCCCCTCACCGCGACTGCCGAAGAAGCTCGTCCAGTGTTCGTGGGCCTGCGGGAGCTGCGCGACGAACTGCGTGTGCGGTTCCCCCAAGCGGATTTGCGCGACCTCTCAATGGGTATGACCAACGACTTTGAAGCTGCCATCGAAGAAGGCGCAACTCTGGTCCGTGTCGGTCGCGCGATCTTCGCTTGAGGAGCCAGCACAGGTGCAGATGTACTCTCTCGGCTCCGGTAGCAGCGGGAACGCGTTCCTCGTTCGAACCGCTCGCACCACATTACTGATCGACTGCGGCGTTGCCGCGCGCGCCTGCACCGCGGCGTTAAAGGAACTGACGCCGGATTGCCGGGTTGACGCAATCCTGATCAGTCACGAGCATGTCGACCATGTTCGTGCCCTGATTCCAGTGCTGCGCCGCACCGAGTGCAATGTAGTCACCACCCGTGGCACGCGCGCACAGCTACGGCTTGACTGCGGGTACACCGAAGTTGTCAGCGGCGGCCGCTTCACCTCTGGGGATATCGACGTCACCTTTATCGGCGTTGCGCACGATGCCGCCGAGCCTTGTGGTTTCATTCTTGAATCTGCCGGGACGACGGCGGCGATTTTCACCGACCTTGGCCACGTCAGTGCAGCGGTGCTCGACGCACTCCGCGCTGCGGACATCATCGTGCTGGAATCGAACTACGACACCGGCATGTTGCGCCGCGGTCGTTACCCCCAACACCTAAAGCGACGCATCACAGGATCACATGGGCATCTGAGCAATGACGACTGCGCGAGTGCGCTTGCCGCGACCGCAGGGCGTGCCAGCGCGATCTGGTTAGCCCATCTCTCCGAGAATAACAACTTGCCGGAGATCGCCCAGGAAGCCGTCGGGACGGCGCTGCGTGTCAACGGTCTGTCCACGCCGGCCACACCGCTGCCGCGCTTTGCGCGCCAGGACCTTAACCAGCCCCCTGCGATCGTCTCCCAAGGGCGCCTCGTGTTCTAGCCGTTACCCTGCGGCTGCCTCCCCATGCAGTTGGTGTGCGCGGAATTGCATCGTGTACAGGTTGTAGTACAGTCCGCGCAGTTCCAGCAGTTGGTCGTGCCTGCCCATTTCAACGATCTGGCCCTGGTCCATCACGACCACTCTGCTCGCTTCTTTGATCGTCGAGAGCCGGTGGGCGATGATGAACGACGTGCGTCCAGCGAGGAGTGTGCGCAGCGCCGCCTGAATCAGCAGTTCCGTTTCCGTATCGACGCTCGAGGTAGCCTCATCGAGCACGATGATGCGCGGGTCAGCCAGGAGGGCACGTGCAAACGAGATCAGCTGACGTTGGCCAACCGATAGTGTCGCGCCACGCTCTTGCACCTCCGCGTCGTAGCCAAACGGCAGCGCCATAATGAAATCGTGCGCGCCAACGGCCTTTGCAGCCTCGATCATCTCAGCTTCCGTCGCATCCGGGCGAGCAAAACAGATGTTCTCTCGGATCGTTCCGGCGAACAGGAACGTGTCTTGCAGGACGACGCCAAATTGAGAGCGTAGCGACTGTTGAGTCACGTCACGAATATCGTAACCGTCTATGCGGATCGCGCCGGACCACACATCGTAGAAGCGCAGCAACAGGTTGATCATCGACGACTTGCCAGCGCCGGTTTCACCGACAAACGCGATCGATTCACCGGGTGCGACATCTAGGTTCACCCCATGGAGGACTTCAACATCACCATAACCGAAACGCACGTTGTCGAACTGCACATGCCCACGGATTGGCGGCAACGTTATTGCGTCCGGCTTGTCCTCGATTTCAATCTCAGCATCCAAAACCGAGTAGATGCGTTCGCCAGCGGCCATTGCGGCCTGCATCGTGTTGTAGAACTGGGCCAACTGGTTGATCGGCTCGTAGAAACGCCCAATGTACGCGACGAACGTGAACAGTTCTCCAACGGTGAACCCTTCCGACCCGAGCACCATGCGCCCGCCGAAATACAGCACTAACGCAGTTGCCAACGCCTCGATGAACGAAACAAACGGGAAGAGGACCGACGATAGGCGGGCGGCGCGGATGTTCGCATCGAGGTTGTCGTCGTTGATCTCGTGGAAGCGGGTGACGTTGCGCGGCTCGCGGACATACGACTGGATCACCCGTACCCCGGCGATGTTCTCGGCGAGGTACGCGTTGACCCGCGCAATCGTGATACGGGTCTCGCGGTAGGTAAGCACTGCCCGTCTGCGCCAGTAGCCAATCAGGATGGCCATGAACGGTAGCACCGCAAAAGCAACCAGCGCGAGGCTGACATTGGTGTAGAGCATCAGGATGATGATCCCAACCAGGATCACCAGCTGCGAGAGCATCTCGACCAGGCCGTCGGTGAAGAGCTGGTCGATCACTGAGACATCGTTCTGCAAGCGCGACATGATCGAACCAGTGCCGCGCCGGTCGATATAGCGCACGCCAACCCGCTGGATACGCCGGAACATTGCCGAGCGCAGGTCGTAGACTACCTTCTGCCCCAGCCGCGAGGTCATGTACATCTCGCGGTTGCGGGCGACGAAGCGCACAAGAACGCAGATGATAAATGCCACGACGATGAGGTTGAGGGCGGCCGAGCCGGTGGCGCCAAAGAATGATTGCCGTCGCTGACCAGCAACAATGTCGATTGCCAGGCCGAACAGGAATGGCATCAACAAATCAGCGACCGTCGACAGAATGACGAAAAACGTCGTCAGCAGCGCCTCACCCTTGTACGGCCCAACTTGGCCGAACAACCGGGCGGCTATGCGACGATCATATGCTTTCCCGAGTAGGTCATCAGGATCGGCGGCGTGCTGCATCGTCTCTCTCGTATCGCGTGCTCAGGTCAGTCGGCCGCGCCGACAAACTGCTCCTGGTCACGCAGCTGCAAGTCGTACATGCGCGCATAAAACCCTTGGCGTGCCAGCAACGAGAGGTGGTCGCCGCGTTCGACCACACGTCCTTCATCCAGCACAAGGATGGTGTTAGCATGCTTCAGTGTCGAAAGACGCTGGGCGATAACAAACGTCGTGCGCCCGACCATGGCCGCCTTGAGTGCCTGCTGGATCTCGAACTCGGTTTCCATGTCGACGCTGCTAGTCGCATCGTCGAGGATCAGGATGCGTGGGTCGCTACACAGTGCCCGGGCGATGGCAACCCGTTGCCGCTGACCGCCGCTGAGCGAGACCCCCCGTTCGCCGAGGACGCTATCGTAGCCATCCGGCATAGCGACAATGAAGTCATGTGCGCGGGCCATGCGCGCGGCAGCTTCAATCTGTTCCATCGTCGCATTGGGGGCGCCAAACGCGATGTTCTCACGAATCGTTGTCGAAAACAGGAATGACTCCTGCATCACAATGCCGATTGACCCGCGTAATGCCGCCAGCCGCCAATCGCGAACATCAAGGCCGTCGACAACCACGCGACCGCTCGTGACATCGTAGAAGCGCGGGATCAGTGAGACTATCGTGCTCTTCCCAGAACCGGTTGGTCCGAAGAGCGCGATGATCTCGCCCGGACGCGCATGCAGGCTGATATCCTGCAATGCATGATCGTCGGCGGTGGGATACCGGAAACTGACACATTCGAAACGCACATCGCCAGTGATGACCTCAGGTACGCGCGCGTCCACCCTGTCACGGATTGTCGGTCGCGTATCGATGACCTCGAAAATGCGCTCGCCCGATGCAGCGGCGCGGGCAACCGAATTCACGATCCAACCGAGGTTCCGTACCGGCCCCGCAAGTAGCGCCAAGTACAAGTTGAAGGCGACAAGCGTGCCAACGGACATCGTCCCGTTCAGCACCTGCCGCCCGCCATACCAAAGCACGAGGATCAACGAGATGCTCGAGAGCAACCCCATGAACGGCATGTAGAACGACCAGTAGCGGATCGCCTCCATTTGGCGGGCCATGAGCAGACGGATCGATCGGTCAAACTTCTGTGTTTCCGCCTCTTCACGCGCGAAGACACGCACCACCCGATTGCCTGCCAGGTTCTCCTGCATCATGCTCGACATCTCGCCAAATTGTTGTTGCACCCGCGAGAACATCGGCCGCACGTTGCGTCCAAAGTGGACGGCTGAGAGCGCCAGCACCGGCATGATTGCCAACGACATCACCGCCAGCACTGCATCTTCCCGCACCAGCAACACGGTCACGATAACGAACATCGCAATGCTGAAAATTGCCAAGCGCATAGAGAACATCAAGAACCGTCGAATGGCGTTGACGTCCTCAGTTGCACGCGACATGAGCTGTCCTGATTGCGACGTATCGAAGTAGCCGAACGAGAGCTGCATCATGTGTTCGTACAGTTCGGCACGGATATCGGTGGACACCCGTTCCGCCATTGACTGAAACAGGTAAGTGCGACCGTAGGTAAACACCCCCTGGACAGCGGCGGCAGCGACGATCAGCAGCGAACCGTAGACAATGACACTGTTGTCGTTGGCGGAAATGCCATGGTCGATCACGTACTGGACAAGCTTCGGGATCGAGAGCTGTGCCAAAAGCGCAAACCCCAGGGCAATATGCGCAGCGATAAGCGACCACTTGTAACGGCCAAGGTAGCGCAGGATCCGTAGCAGATTTTCCACCCACCCCCCTCTCGACCTGCTGAGTTCATCAGCTGGACGATGAGACGGAGCAGTATAGCACTCCCTTCCGACGCCTCCGCTGTGTCAGTGCCCGGTTGCCGGATCGAATCGGAACCAGGTGAGGATTCAAGCGATCTTGCGAGAGAACCGCCAATGGTGTGGACTGGTCCGACTTCGGCGGCGCCTTGGTTCCCCGCAACACTTGGCGCGCGCAAGTTGTGGCGCTGAGGCGGATCGAGCCCTTAGCCGTTGTGGCGATCGCGTCACGCCTCGATGCGGCCCAGCGGGAAACATCGCGAGGCTGCCTCCATCAGGACGAACCGGCCGAAGACAGGGATCATGAACGAGTGACGGTGCACCACCACTGGATCAATCATCATGTCCAAACGATGGCTCCTCCGCACACTGAAACGGCGTTCTGGCCGGACTTTGGTCAATCGGGAAGCTGGTGCGCCATCAGTCGAACAGAGGTTGCGCCAGCCAGGAGCACGCCTCCTATCTGAGCAGCAGATCCACGGATGTAATCAGCACCGTAGATTCCGTTCCAAGGTGCAATCGCCCTGTAACATTGCGCGAAGGTCCATGTGTCCTAAGCGTCGGTTCTGGAGACCGAAGTAGCAGCGCCGGTTGGAACGACGCCTGTTGTATACTTCACGTGGCGACGTGGGAACGAGCCGCGAAGGGGCTTCAACTGGCGAACGTAGCCACAGTACCTCAATTACCTCCGCGCCGATACGCGCAAACCAACCCACACACCTTTCGATCGGCACCAGCAGCGAAGATGAGACTGCTCGAGTGCGGTCAGTGGTTTGCAGACTATTCAGGGGACCAAACGCATGATTGACCGCTACACCCTGCCCGAAATGGGCGCGATTTGGTCTGAACGCACCAAGATCGACCTCTGGCTCGCCGTCGAGAAGGCAGTCTGTGAGGCTTGGCACGTCCGCGGTGTGATCCCCGTTGATGACATGCGTGCGATCCGAGCTGCGACGTGTGACCTGGAGCGCATGCGTGAGATCGAACGTGAAACTGATCACGACCTGATCGCGTTCTTGCGCGCAACCGGGGAATCGGTCGGCCCGGCGGCACGGTTCATCCACCTCGGCCTGACAAGCTCTGACGTGATCGACACTGCGTTGGCACTGCAAGCGGTGCGGGCGATCGATCAACTACTGGCCCGCTTGGAAGCGGCGATTGCCGCCGTGGGGGCGCAAGCGACCCGCTACAGCCATACACCGATGATCGGACGCACGCACGGCGTGCACGCAGAACCAATAACGTTTGGCTTCAAGCTTGCTGGTTGGTACGCCGAATTACAGCGCTCCCACACGCGGTTGGTCGCTGCACGGAAGTCCATGGCAGTTGGGAAGATCTCTGGAGCCGTCGGGACCCACGCGAATGTCCCCCCCGATTTGGAAGCGGATGTTTGCGCGCTGCTTGGGCTCGAGGTTGATCCCGTATCGACCCAGATCATCCAGCGCGACCGCCACGCTGAATTCATTTCTGTGTTGGGGATCCTAGCAACCACTCTTGACAAGTTCGCGGTAGAGATCCGCCACCTTGCGCGCACAGAAGTGCGTGAGCTAGAGGAACCGTTTGACCCTGGCAACCAAGGGTCGTCCGCCATGCCGCACAAGCGCAACCCGCACGAGAGTGAGCGGATCAGTGGGTTAAGTCGGCTGGTACGTGGGTATGTGCTCACCGCGCTTGAGAACATCGTCCTCTGGCATGAGCGCGACATCTCGAACTCGTCGGCAGAGCGCGTCGTGTTCCCGGATGCATGTATCGTCGTCGACTATATGCTGAGCCTCGTCACCGACCTCGTGAATCACTGGGTGGTATATCCAGAGCGCATGCTCAACAACCTGGATTCGACGGGAGGCGCGATATTTTCCCAGCGCGCAATGCTCGCTTTGGTTGAAGCAGGACTGGACCGCCAGGCCGCGTACAAGATTGTCCAACGGAACGCGATGCGCGCCTGGGACCAGGGGGGACATCTACGGGAATACCTTCGGGACGAACCGGAAGTCGCCCAGCGCCTCAGTGGCGACCAGATCGACGCCTTGTTTGACCTCGATTACCACTTGGCACACATCGATGAAGCCTTCCGCAGAGTGGGTTTGCCTGTCGCCGAACTTGCGACGGTCGAGGCTCGGTCGACCCGATGACAGACGTTCTCGATATCCCAGAGTTCCCACTGTTCCGCCGGGGCAAGGTCCGTGACACGTGGGACCTCGGCGACCAGCTGCTCATGGTCGCGACCGACCGCATCTCAGCGTTCGATGTCATCCTGCCTGAACCGATTCCGGGCAAAGGACGCGTACTCACGTCCCTCTCAGCGTTCTGGTTCCGGCGAACGGCAGAGATCGCACCGAACCACCTCCTTTCGACTGATGTCGTCGATCTACCGCCCGTGCTTCAACGATATGCTGACGCCTTGCGAGGGCGGTTCATGCTTGTGAAGAAAGCGCAACGCATCGATATCGAGTGTGTTGTTCGCGGCTATCTGTCTGGCTCGGCATGGGTTGAGTATCGCGACCGAGGGACAGTGTGTGAGCAAGCACTCCCTGCAGGCCTTGTCGAAAGCGCGAAGCTGCCCGAGCCAATCTTCACTCCGGCGACCAAAGCGGATAGCGGCCACGATGAGAATATCTCGATCGCGACAATGCAAACACTGGTCGGGCGTGAAAAGACAGAGCGTCTCGTTGACCTGTCGCTGCGACTCTATGACTTCGGGGCCCGACACGCTGAACAGCACGGGATGATCGTGGCCGACACGAAGTTCGAGTTCGGGGAGGTTGACGGTCAGGTTATCGTGATTGATGAAATGTTGACGCCAGATTCGTCGCGCTTCTGGGATATGTCGAGTTACTCACCGGGTGGTCCACAGGAAAGCTTCGACAAGCAGCCAGTACGAGACTGGCTCACAGCCCAGGGGTGGAACAGGAAGCCGCCAGCCCCGCATCTCCCACCTGAGATTATCGAACAGACCGGCTGGCGCTACCGTGAGGCGTATCGCCGGCTAACGGGGAAGGACCTGAACAGCGCATGAACGCCGGAGATGCAAGCGTAGAAGCCAATCGGCAGTTCCTCATCGAGGTGTTTATCACACCGCGTCCCGTGGTGAATGACCCGCAAGGTTTAGCCGTGCGTGATGGCCTGCACCAGCTTGGTTACGCTGGTGTTGTCAGCGTTCGCGTCGGCAAGTACCTTCGCCTGCATCTTGAGGCAACTTCTGAGGCGGAGGCACACGTCCTTGCGACCGAGATGTGTGACAAGCTGCTTGCGAACCCGGTCATCGAAGACTACAGATTGAGTGTTTCTCCGCTGATTGCGGACGCGACTGCGAGGGACTAAACGATGCGGATTGGGGTCGTAACGTTTCCCGGTTCGAATGGCGACCACGACGCCCTCGCGGCAGTGGAGCTTGGGTTACACCAAGAAGCAATTGCCATTTGGCACAAGGACCACGAGCTGGGCGATGTTGATGCGCTGCTCGTGCCCGGCGGCTTCTCATGGGGTGACTACCTACGCGCAGGGGCCATCGCACGCTTTGCCCCGGTCATGGATGCGGTCATCGAATTCGCCGAGGCTGGTTATCCTGTGCTCGGGATTTGTAACGGCTTTCAAATACTGACCGAAGCCGGGCTCCTGCCTGGGGCACTGCTAAAGAATAGTGGCCTCACCTTTTCGTGCCGTTGGGTCCATGTCCGCGTCGAGACCGACCGAACGCCGTTCACCCACGGTATTGACCCTGGTACGGTTTTGCGCCTGCCAATTGCCCACGGGCAAGGGAGGTACTTCGCCCCGCCGGAGATCGTCTCCGACCTGGAGAAGAACGACCAGATCATCTTTCGCTACACCGATAGGCACGGCGTCGAAAATGATGACGCAAACCCAAACGGATCACTACGCAACATTGCCGGGGTCTCCAATCGAGCAGGAAACGTCGTCGGGCTGATGCCCCACCCAGAGCGTGCCTATGACGCAGCCCTCGGTGGCGACGACGGGCTGCAAATCCTCGGCGCAATGCTCCGTTCCCGGATGGCGGTGGCGGCCAAGTGAGCGTCTCCGATACAACATTACGTGAAGTTGCCCTCAGTCGTAGCGAGTACGACCAGGTGGTCGTGCTACTCGGGAGGGAACCAACTCCAGTCGAGCTCGGCATGTTCGGTGCAATGTGGAGTGAACACTGCGGGTACAAGAACTCGAGACCCCTGCTGAAGCTGTTCCCGACCTCTGGCGAGCGTGTCTTACAGGGACCAGGCGAGAACGCTGGCGCCGTCGATATCGGTGACGGGTTAGCGGTGGTGTTCAAGATCGAGTCACACAACCATCCATCGGCGGTTGAGCCATATGAAGGGGCCGCGACAGGTGTCGGCGGCATTGTCCGTGACATTTTTACGATGGGCGCGCGGCCCATTGCCTTGCTCAATTCGCTACGCTTTGGGCCACTGGAACGCCCCCGAAACCGCTATCTCTTTCAGGGGGTCGTGGGCGGAATCGGCGGGTACGGGAATTGCCTCGGCATCCCAACCGTCGCTGGGGACATCTTCTTCGATCCGGCATACAACGGGAACCCATTGGTTAACGCGATGTGTGTCGGCATCGTGCAACACGACGCGATCATGAAAGCGCGCGCCTCTGGGATTGGCAATCTCGTCGTCCTTGTTGGGGCGGACACAGGACGTGACGGTATCCACGGTGCAACCTTTGCCTCTGTTGAGAACCCGGAGGAATCGCATCGTGGAGTTGTCCAGGTCGGCAACCCATTCCTGGAAAAGCTGCTGCTCGAAGCGTGTCTGGAAGTTCTGCAAACCGAACATGTTGTCGCGATGCAAGACCTGGGCGCAGCAGGCCTGACCTCTTCCACTGTGGAATGCGCCAGTCGCGGCAATGTCGGGATCGAAATTGACGTCCAGTATGTGTCACGGCGCGAGCAAGGCATGAACGCCTACGAGATCATGCTAAGCGAGAGCCAGGAACGAATGCTCGTCATCGTGCGCGAGGATGGGCTGGACGAAGTTCGTGCAATCTTCAGCCGGTGGGACCTCCACTCCGATGTCATCGGCCGCGTCACTGGCGATG
Organism: Chloroflexota bacterium; assembly: GCA_003577355.1. GTDB lineage: Bacteria > Chloroflexota > Chloroflexia > Thermomicrobiales > CFX8 > CFX8. The sequence goes on from QEUZ01000027.1 coordinate 14,946, forward strand.
GGCACGTCCGTGTGCTGGACCACGGCGTTGTGGTGGCTGATGTTCCAGCTGCGTACTTCGTCGATGCATGCCCGACGTACGTCCGCGACGGAATTGAGAGTCCTGAGGCACGGTCCGCACGCCTGTACGATTGCAACAGCGTGCCCGACATCGCAGCATCCGAGGTCATTCCATGGTTGCGGCGACTCCTCGCATCACCAAACATTTGCTCGCGGGAGCCAGTCGTGCGCACCTACGATCACACGATTCTTTCAAATACCATCCTGGCGCCACTAGAAGGCGATGCAGCAGTCGTGCGGATCAAGGGGACGACCAAGGCACTCGCCTTGAAGACCGACTGCAACCCTCGTTATGTCTACCTCGATCCCTTCCAAGGTGGTAAGTACGCCGTGGCCGAAGCGGCCCGCAACGTGTCATGCACCGGAGCCACCCCGCTCGCCCTGACGAACTGCCTCAATTTTGGCTCTCCAGAGAAACCTGCTGGGTACTTCCAGTTGCGTGAAGCGGTGCGAGGAATGGCCGAAGCCGCGCGCGTACTGAATACCCCGGTCGTGTCCGGCAATGTTAGCCTCTTCAACGAATCCGAGAATGGCTCGATACTTCCGACCCCAACTGTTGGGATGGTCGGCATTTTGGATGATGCCTCGAAACGTGTCGGCCTTGCTGCGAACGCTGGCGACGCGCTGTTGCTCCTGGGTCCGCCGGCAGGCGCCCTTGGAGCCAGCGAATATCTCGCGCTGCGACTCGGTGCAAACCTCGGTGCTCCGCCACCAGTTGACCTTGATGTCGAAGCTCGCGTGCAGGCGCTGGTGCGCAACCTCATACAGCAAGGGCTGGTGACTGCCGCGCACGACACGTCGGAAGGGGGGCTGCTCGTCGCGATCGTCGAGATGCTCATTCCACAACGCGTTGGCGCCACACTCGACCTTGACGCGGTGATTGCGGCAAGCCTAGGCCGGGTAGATGGCGGTCTGTTCGGCGAATCGGCATCACGGATCATCGTCGCGACGCCCTACTCTCAGCGCGATGTGGTTGAACGGCTCGCCGCATCCGCGGGGATTCCAGTTCTCACATTGGGAGTGGTAGGTGGTTCGCAGGTACACATCGCTGGCGTCGGTGAGGTTGAAATTTCCGACCTCTGCGAATCCTGGTCGAATGGGTTGCGCTAATGCTCGCATTCAATGACAATGTACGTACAGGGTGACCGGACAATTCTCGCGTTGGGAGGACTCGATGCACCCGTACAGTGACGGCGCCGGAGACGACTTGAACGAAGAGTGCGGGATCTTCGGCGTATACGCCCCTGGGACCGATGTTGCGCGCCTCACGTTCTTTGGTCTCTATGCGTTGCAGCACCGTGGCCAGGAGAGTGCGGGGATTGCCGTTACTCGCGCGGGGGAAGTGCGGCTGCGCAAGCAACTTGGTCTGGTCGGACAAGTGTTCGATGAGGACGACTTGCGCAACCTACGCGGCGATATCGCTGTCGGACATGCGCGCTATTCGACGACTGGTTCAACCCTTCCAGAGAATGCCGGTCCGATGGCTGCAGATAGCGACCTCGGAACGATCGTTGTTTCCCATAACGGCAATATCGTCAATGCTCTCGCGTTACGCGAGGAACTCCTTGCCGAGGGGGTGCGCCTTACGACCACCACGGATTCCGAGCTTCTCACGCACATGATCGCCCGAGCCGATGGACTGAGCATCGTCGAAAAGCTGCGCAGAGCGCTCGGTCGCTGCATTGGTGCGTATAGTCTCGCGATACTTACTCCCGAGCATTTGGTGGGTGTACGCGACCCAAATGGCATTCGCCCGCTCTGCATCGGGCGCAGTGATGCAGGCTGGATCCTCGCCTCGGAGTCGTGTGCCCTTGCCACTGTCGGCGCATCTCTCGTCCGTGAGGTCGAGCCCGGAGAAATCGTCGTTATTGATACGGACGGGATCCAGTCCTATCCGTTGGGAGACGTCGCGCCCCGGGCAATGTGTGTATTCGAGATGATCTATTTCTCGCGCCCCGATAGCCTGCTGTTGGGCGAGCGCGTGCACTTGTCACGACAGCGCATGGGCGAGGAGCTGGCGAAGGAACACCCGCGAGACGCGGACATTGTCGTACCCGTACCCGACTCAGCGATACCAGCGGCAATCGGTTATGCGCGTGCGTCGGGCATTCCGTATGCCGACGCGTTGATCAAGAACCGCTACATTGGGCGCACCTTTATTCAGCCAGACCAGCACATGCGTGAACGAGGCGTCCAGCTCAAGTTCAACGCATTGCCCGAAGTACTTGAAGGTCAACGCGTCGTCCTCATTGACGACACGATTGTCCGGGGTACGACGAGCCGGCCAATCGTCCAACTCTTGCGGTCGGCAGGTGCCCGCGAAGTGCATATGCTTGTCCACGCTCCGCCGATCATGTGGCCGTGCTATCTCGGGGTTGACATGGCAACCCGTGAGGAACTCATCGCTGCGCGCCACTCAATCGCGGAGATCGCCGAGATCGTTGGGGTTGATTACCTGGGATACTTGTCTCTCGAAGGGCTGTACCGCGCAGTACGCGTCCCGGGCAACCGCTTGTGCAGCGCGTGCCTCACCGGACAATACCCAGTACCAATCGAGGTCGCCGCAGACAAACATGCGCTTGAGCGCCAGGCAGTCGGAGCCTGAAGACGGTGCGTCCATTCTCGGATTTCTGGTAGAGTCCGCGTGACTGTGTGCGCAGTGGTATTTGCGCGCGTTGGGGGGATAAGCAGCATGAAGCAAACACCACTGGCAAGCCGACATGAAGCACTTGGCGCGCGCATGGTTGACTTCGCGGGTTGGTACATGCCGGTGCAATATTCCGGGATCATCGAAGAGCATCGCACCGTGCGCACCGCTGCAGGCCTGTTCGACCTCGGCCACATGGGGCAGGTTGATGTCCAGGGGAACGATGCTCTCGCATTCATCCAGTACGTTGCATCGAATGATGCTGCGCTGCTCGGCCCTGGCGACGCGCAGTATTCGCTGCTCCTCTACCCTGATGGCGGGGTCGTGGATGACATTATCGTCTATCGCCGTCCCAGCGGCGTCGGCTTTTTCGTTGTGATAAACGCTGCGAACGTCGACAAGGACATCGCTTGGCTCGAAGAGCGTCGTGCCGACCGTCCCGATCTCGATGTTACTGTCCGCAACATCTCCGACGAAACAGGCATGGTCGCGATTCAAGGACCACGTGCTGCAGAGATTGTGGCGATGCTCTCCACCGTCGATCTCGGCTCGATGGACTACTTCAGTTGCCGCGAAACGGTCGTTGCGAACGTACCATGCTTGGCCGGTCGTACTGGCTACACTGGCGAGGACGGTTGGGAGTTCTACTGCGCGATCGAGCACACTGGTGATCTTTGGGATGCACTTCTCGAAGCCGGAGCGCCATTTGGGCTGCAACCCATTGGGCTCGGTGCACGTGACACCCTGCGACTCGAAGCGCGTATGCCGCTGTATGGGAACGAGCTAGCTGCGGATATCTCGCCCCTGGAAGCCGGCGTGGGCTGGGCGGTCAAGCACAGCACGGATTTCGTTGGGGGTGACGCTATCCAGGCAGCGCGCGCCGCGAAATCTGGCCGGAGGACCGTTGGGTTCAAGCTGCTGGAGCGGGGTGGGGTCCCGCGGTCGCATTATGACGTGCAGGTTGATGGCAAGACGGTCGGCCACGTAACGAGCGGCACATCGTCCCCAACACTTGGCGAGAATATCGGCCTGGCGCTGATCGAGCGCCAATATGCTGGCGTCGGTAAGCCGCTCGAGATCGTCATCCGAGGCAAGCCTGTCAAGGCGGTTCAGGTCAAGACGCCATTCTATCGGCGAGGAGAGGCATCGTAGCCGGAACGCGCAGATACTGAACTACGGGAGTGGAAGGGCAAGGGAGGATAGGAAGCATGGCGGTACCGCGTGATCGCAAGTTCACCAAGACACACGAATGGGTCAAAATCGACGGCGATGTCGCCACCATCGGCCTGACCGACTACGCACAGAGCGAGCTGGGGGACATTACTTACCTGGAGTTGCCGGGCGTCGGTTCTGAAATCTCTCAATCTGAATCACTCGGGGTGGTAGAGTCGGTCAAGGCCGCGTCCGATATCTACGCGCCGGTCAGTGGCGAGGTTATCGAAGAGAACGCAGACGCGATTGCTGCTCCAGAAGTCATCAATAACTCGCCGTGGGACGATCCAGTTGGATGCATTGCTCGACCCAGATGCCTACGAACAGGTTCTTGCCGAGAGCGCATCACACTAGTTCGCGCGATCCGTCGTTGGATCGGCAGCACCGGAGGCCAGAATGACGTTCAATCCTCATACTGCCGAGGATCGCGAGGCGATGCTCGCATCGGTAGGCGTAGCGCGGCTCGAAGAGCTGTTTGGGGCCATTCCAGAGCGTGTGCGGTTCCCCGACCTTCAGCTTCCCACAGCCCTGTCCGAGCCTGAAGCCTATCGCCGGCTCACCGAGCTTTCCTCCCGTAACTTACATGGAATGGCAAACCCGAGCTTTCTGGGCGCCGGCAGCTACACGCACTACGTGCCAGCGGCGGTGCAACAGATCATCTTCCGCGGCGAGTTTTACACGTCATACACGCCGTATCAGCCTGAAGTCGCCCAAGGGACCCTACAGGCGATCTACGAATATCAAACGATGATCTGCGCCCTTACGGGTATGGAAGTCTCGAACGCGTCCTTGTATGACGGCGCAACGGCGCTTGCCGAAGGTGCTCTCCTCACCGTTTCGATTCCCCGTAAACGCACGCGCGTGGTAGTAGCTGGCTCAGTCCACCCGCATTACCGCAACGTGTTGGCAACCTATACCAGTGGTTTGCCGCTGGAGATCATCGAGACTCCAGTTCCAACAGACGACCTAGCAGTTGCGGCAGACGCTTTCGATGCGTACCTCGACGAGCGCTTGGCCTGCATCATCGTCCAGTACCCGAACTTTTTCGGATCTATTGAGGACATTGCCGCTGTCGCTGACAAAGCGCACTCCGTTGGGGCCAACCTTGTAGTATCGACCTACCCCACGGCGTTGGGACTGTTGAAGTCGCCGGGCGAACTTGGCGCTGATGTCGTTACTGGTGAGGGCCAACCGCTCGGCAACGCGCAGTCGTTCGGAGGGCCGGTCGTCGGAATCCTGGCCACCCAGCAGCGCCTCGTGCGCCAAATGCCGGGACGCCTCGCTGGTTTGGCCTACGACAGCGAGGGGAAGCGTGGTTTCGTCCTCGCGCTGCAGACCCGCGAACAGCACATCCGCCGTGAGAAGGCCACCAGCAACATCTGCACCAATCAGGGACTGTGCGCACTCGCGGCGTCGGTCTATATCGCGACCCTCGGGCCAGGCGGGATGCGGCGCATTGCGGAGCTCTGCCACCACCATGCGCACGTGCTTGCCGAAGCGGTGCAAGCGACCGGTAAATTTGAGCTCGTCAACCGGCACCCATTCTTCAACGAGTTCGTTGTCCGCGCTCAGGAGAACCCCAAGGTCCTCAACCAACGGTTACGCGCGGCTGGGATCATCGGTGGCTTGGATCTTGGCGAGCATGTGGCCGGCATGGATGGTTCGATCCTGCTGGCGGCCACTGAGATGACTGGACCAGACGCAATCGAGCGGTTTGTGGCCGTCGCCAGCGCGTAAGTCACAACGGTGTACGACGGCGGCCGCGAGGTCGCCGTCGTTGTTTTTCTGCTTCCGGTAACATGTCATGGTGGAAGCAACGAGGGATCCGAGGGCGTCGTGAGCACGATCAAACCCACAGTTGCGATCATTGGTCGCCCAAACGTTGGCAAGTCGACCCTGTTCAACCGCCTGGTTGGCGAACGGCAGGCGATCGTCGAAGACTTGCCCGGGACGACGCGCGATCGGCTGTACGGTGATACCGACTGGAACGGGGTCGAATTCTCGATCATCGACACCGGCGGCCTACAAGACGAACGAGACTTTGATGCACTCGCACCACGTGAGATCGCCGTACGCACGCGTAATCAGGCAGAGATCGCGATCGCAGAGGCCGACGTTATCCTCTTCGTCGTCGATGGCAAGGAGGGCGTAACGAGTAGCGACCATGATGTCGCAGAGCTGGTGCGGCGCTCCGGTAAGCCGGTGGTGCTTGGGGTGAACAAGGCTGAAAACGAGGCGCGCCGGGAAGCCGCTGTGGAGTTCTATGAGCTTGGGATCGGTGAACCAATCGCCTTCAGCGCGCTTCACGGAACGGGCACCGGGGACCTTCTCGACGCAATCGTACGCCAGCTCCCCCGACGAGAAGAGGTTGAGGAGCCTGACTACCCTTCATTCGCGATCGTCGGCAGGCCCAACGTCGGAAAGTCTGCCCTGCTCAATGCTTTGCTCGGGCAAGAGCGTACGATCGTCTCCGAGGTTGCCGGAACGACACGCGATGCGATCGACTCAATCGTTACGTGGGACGACACCCAAGTGCGGCTCATCGACACTGCAGGCATTCGCCGGCGCGGGCGGATCGATGTCGGCGTCGAGAAGCACAGCGTGTTGCGTTCCATGCGTGCGATCGACCGGGCCGATGTCGCACTGGTTGTTCTCGATGCCGCTGAGGGGTTCACCGCGCAGGACGCGCACATCGCCGGTTACGTCATCGAAGCCGGTAAGGGCATCGTATTCGTCGTGAACAAGTGGGACCTCGTCGAAAAGAACTCGAACACAATGAACGAGTTCAGGGAGGAAGCAGCGCGCACCTTCCAATTCGCCCCGTTCGCGCCAATGGTGTTCGTCTCGGCGCTCACCGGTCAACGTGTTGAGACGATCAAACAGACCGCGATGCGTGTGTATCGCGAGGCTCACAAGCGTATCAGCACCGGCGAAATCAACCGCATCTTGCGAGATGCGGTGACGCGCCACCCTCCGCCGTCTCGTCCCAGCCGGTGGCTGAAGTTCTACTATGCCACCCAGGCCGATGTTGCCCCTCCGCGTTTCGTCTTCTTTTGCAATGACCCTGAAGCTGTGCACTTTTCTTACCAGCGTTACTTGGAGAACGTGCTCCGTGAACGCATGGGCTTCGAAGGCACGCCGATCATCCTGCAGTTTCGTGGCAGACGTGCTCCAGAACGCGATCGCTAGCCGGTCGGCTATGATTGAGCGTTGCTACACGCGCGGAAGGGTTGAGAATACGTATGCCGAACAGCCTTGGTAGTACCGACCCGCAAGTTGCCTCGATCATTCGGCGTGAGGAATTACGTCAACTGAGCACCATCGAGCTTATTGCATCGGAGAACTTCACCAGCCAAGCGGTGATGCAGGCCGTCGGTAGCGTTCTGACGAACAAGTACGCCGAAGGGTTGCCTGGGAAACGGTACTACGGCGGTTGCGAAGTAGTTGACGAGGCGGAGACGCTGGCGATTGAGCGCGCCAAGGAGCTTTTCGGGGCGGCGCATGTCAATGTCCAGCCACATTCGGGTGCGTCGGCCAACATTGCAGCCTATCTGGCAGTAGCGCAACCAGGTGACCGCATTCTCGGCATGAACCTCTCCGAAGGCGGCCATCTAACGCACGGGTCTCCAGTGAACTTCTCGGGACGCTTGTTCGAAGCCCACTTCTACGGCGTGTCGCCGGACACGGAAACGATTGACTACGACAACGTCCGTGCGATCGCCCAGCGGGTGCGGCCGAAGGTCATCGTGTGCGGCGCGAGCGCATACTCACGCACCATTGACTTCGCTGCATTTCGCGCTATCGCCGACGACGTCGGCGCACTGCTCTTCGCCGACATTGCCCATATCGCCGGGATCGTCGCTGCGCGCATGCACCCAACACCGATCGGTCACGCGCAGCTGACAACGACGACGACGCACAAGACGCTGCGCGGACCGCGCGGCGGGATGATCATGTCCGACGAGTCCCACGGCGCGCTTGTCGATAAGACCGTGTTTCCCGGGATGCAGGGCGGCCCCCTGATGCATGTCATCGCCGGCAAGGCAGTTGCCTTTGGCGAAGCGCTCAAGCCAGCGTTTCGCGACTACATCAGCACCGTTCTTGCCAACGCGCGCGCCTTGGCTGAAACAATCCAAGAGCATGGACTGCGTGTCGTCTCAGGAGGGACGGACAATCATCTGATGCTTGTTGATCTCACGGCGCTCGGGATCTCAGGTCGCAAGGCCGAACGTGTCCTTGAGGCTGCCGGCATGACAGCGAACAAGAACGCAATCCCCAACGATACGCGTCCCCCTACCCAGACATCCGGCATCAGATTGGGCACCCCAGCGATGACGACACGGGGCATGACGCCCGATCACATGCGGACGATTGGGCGCTGGATCGCAGAAGTCCTCCACACCCCTGATGATCTGGCGAAGATCGCTTCCGTGCGTGCACAAGTGCATGATCTGACAAGCGCCTTTCCGCTGCCAGGAGTTGAGAGACCTTCCGCTCACGATGACTAAGGGGCGCACGTGTCCCACGCCCTGATCGCCGCTGTTGTCGCTATCACCGCAGCGAGTGTTTGCGCTGCGGCTATGGTTCCCTTGCGGCGGGCAGCGATAGGCTTGGGTCTGCTTGACATGCCGGGAGAGCGTCGAGTGCATACCACCCCGGTGCCTCGACTTGGCGGGCTGGCGATATTTCTTGGATTTCTCGTTGCCCTGTGCGTGTCGTTCGCCCTTCCCGTCACGCGGTTTGAACAGGAAATCGCCCGCATCGTGCTGCTGATTGCAGCAGCAGCGATCCTTGTCGGAGTCATGTTCTTTGACGACATATTCGGCATTCCACCCCTGCCCAAGCTCGGTATTCAGGTCGGTATCGCGCTACTTGTCATCGCGCCTCGTCTCCGGGGAGCCGACCACGGCATTGCGATCGACCACTTCAACGCTCCATTCGTTGGTGGGGTAACCCTGCCGCTGGCAATTGCCGCTCCGTTTACGGTGCTTTGGATCGTCGGAATGATGAATTCAGTCAACTGGGCCGATGGCATTGATGGCCTTGCCGGGTCGATCGGGCTGGTCGCCTGCGTCGTCCTCTTCCTGCACACGTACTTCAGACCGAAGGGTGACCCACAATTTACGATTTCGCTGTTGGCCATTGCGCTCGCCGGCGCGATTGTCGGCTTTCTGCCGTTCAACTGGCATCCGGCACGCATCATCATGGGTGATACCGGCGCAATGTTCCTGGGGTTCGCACTCGCGACAATCAGCATCATCGGTGGGGCCAAAATCGCAACCGCGCTGCTTGCCCTTGGCGTTCCGATTCTCGACATGGCGTGGGTCATTGTCTATCGCATCGCGCACGGTCGGTCACCGTTGCTCGCCGACCGCGGACACCTACATCATCGGCTGTTGGATGCCGGGCTCACCCAGCGCCAAGTTGTCGCCTGCTTCACTGCACTAACCGGTGTCTTCGGAGCGTTGGCGCTTGCACTTCCCTCGCGCGAGGACAAGCTCGTCGCGATTGGCGCCATGGGCATCGTCCTGTTGGCTATCATAGCCCTGTTGGCACTGTTCCGACCGGCAAATCGTTCGAGAGCAGGGTAGTGACATGCCGATCTATGAATACGAATGTCCCGCCTGCCGGCGCAGAGTCAGTCTGTTCTTTCGTTCACTCGCGACGGTGGAAGCGGGTCCCGGTTCTGGAGTATGACTCGCGGTGACGACTACTCGCCCATCGCTGCAGAATTCGACGCTGGCGACGAGGGACCAACCGGCGATCCTTGGGATGACGGCGACGATCTAGAGTCTGCCGCAGAATCCTTCGACCCAGTTGCGTTCGCTCGCGAGGCCCGCACGATGGCCGCACTTAGCGGTGAGACTCTCGATGCACCGTTCGAGCATGCGCTTCGGCATATTGAGGCTGGCGCCGACCCCGAAGATGTGCTGGGAGAGCTTGACGCGAGCGAATCCGCGGCGGAGCCAGTAGAGTAGCTATTGCAGGATCGCGTCGAACGGTGGCGTCGTTTCCGACGCACCACGACTGCGCGGAGAGAAATGCAGGGTGGAGCGCTGGCGCCTCACTCTTGGTCGGGAAACGAGATACATGCAGGCGCTTGCGATCATCGTTGCGAGCAGCGAGAACACGACGACACGTGGTTCAATCACGAGTGCGTCTCCAAGCCGTATACGTGCGGCCTCCAGATGCTGAACTACTGGATCACCAGTAGCCTGGGTGCATCTCCCCACAGGCCATCAATCTGATAGAACGCACGCTGTGTCTCAGTGAACAGATGTACGATGACGTCACCATAGTCCAGCAGGATCCAGCCAGCCTCGGCAACTCCTTCGCCACGCTTCTGGCCAATGCCATCCTCGCGGAGCTTGCCCACAAGCGTGTTGAACAGCGCGCCGAGCTGTCGCACGTTATCGACGGAACAGATGACGAAAACGTCCGCGATCGTCGACAGGTTCGCAATGTCCAACACAACAATATTCGTCGCCCGAGCGTCTAACGCGATCTGGGCGATCTTGCGGGCCAGCCCTACTGCATCCGTCATTCGACTCCAAGACTGTACGTACATATAGAATACTAGCGAACGTACGCATATGCAATCCCTGCGTACCTGGTGGGCCTGGCAGGATTCGAACCTGCGACCATGAGGTTATGAGCCCCTTGCTCTGCCTCTGAGCTACAGGCCCGGGAACGGCTGTCCTTGTTGCGAGCCACTTCGATAAGCGTCGCCCGAACCGCAAACCAGTCTATCACGCAGTCGGACTACGGTCGGCTCCGCGCAGTATCCGTCTCCGTGAGCAGGCGATCGAGCGCTACCAGCGCCGCCTCGCGCTCGTCAGTCGTCCTGCGCAGCACGTTCACATGGCCAAGCTTGCGTCCTGGTCGTGCCGACTTCCCGTACAGATGGACATGCAGGTCAGGAACAGCAAGCAGCTCGTCTAACGTAGGGTGGTTCCCAATCAAGTTCACCATGCCGGCCGCACCGAGCGCCTCGGTCGCCCCTAACGGAAGCCCACAAACAGCGCGCAGATGGTTTTCGAATTGGCTCGTCACCGCGCCATCGATCGTCCAGTGGCCGGTGTTATGCACGCGCGGAGCGAACTCGTTCGCCAGCAACCGCCCATCCACTTCGAAAAACTCGACGGCCAACACCCCAACATACTGTAGCCGTTCGAGCATCTGGGCCAACCCCGTTCGTGCGGCACGTTCTGGTTCGCTCAGAACATTCTCTGCCGGAGCGCGCGTCACCCGTAGCATGCCGTCGCGATGCACATTCTCTGCCCACGGATAGAACGCCGATCGACCATCAGTTCCCCGTACCGCGACGAGCGACAATTCACGCTCAAACGGTACACGCTCCTCCAGGATGCACGGTACCTCGCCAAACCCTTTCCAGGCCGCTTCACACTCGGCGACAGTATGAACAAGCGCTTGTCCCTTACCGTCATACCCGAGCCGCCGAGTCTTGAGAATTGCCGGAGACCCGACGGTTGCGAGTGCCAATCGACAATCCTCGTCCGTCGTTACTGGCGCATACGCTGCCGTTTCAAGGCCAACCTCAGCAAAGAGACGCTTTTCAGCTACTCGGTCCTGTGCGGCCGCGAGTGCAGCAACGCCAGGGAACACCGATATCCGCTCACTCAG